>JAISEQ010000071.1 GCA_031264045.1 Deltaproteobacteria bacterium | reverse complement strand
TATTATGGGCAAGTTAATAACTATTAGTTATTAACTAAGCGAACATTACTCTTTCCCGTGAACCCTGTCAACATGTTTTTTAGGGTGAGCCTGACCCTTTTCCCGAGCACGAGTTTCCCGAATCATTGGCACTGTTCGGCAACCTGTAATCCCGGAAGTTGCCGTGACTGCTAAACCATGTTTTTGAGAACCTGGCATGTTCAGGGGAGTGGCTATATGTCAGTCGCATATGCATCATGCATATGCATCATGTAGATATTTCAAGTTCTAATATATCAATTTAATTATAAATATTATAGTTAAGTAATGATAAACAAGATATTGAAAGAAAAAAACTAGTTAATTTTTATATATTAATCTTAATTTAGTCGTTTCACTAGATCTAAAGGTATCCGATCTCGGGCGAGTAGGCGATCGTCTCTGTCGGAAACGGATCCGTCCTCCGGGAGAGAAAACCGTAGACGAAGACGAGGGCACGTCCAGTCCAAGCATCAAGTCTTGACAAAAACGTCACGAGTTGCTAAGTTCCGCGTACGGCGAAGCAATCCACTCCTAACCTTCCCGCCTGACTGGGCGCCCGGTGCCCTCCCCCTCTGCCTGCCGCCGCGCGGTCGTTTCTTCCGGCGTCTCCCGCCGGAACTGCGCCCGAGCGGCGGATCTCCTCTTCCGAACCACTCCCCACGCGTTTCGAGGTTCAGGCCGGACACCCCCGTTCAGGCGATGCCCGGACTGCGTCATGGGGAAACCTCCAGAACAAGTCGCGGAATGCCTCCACAGCGGCATGCCCAAAGGCGGTTCCGCATCTGAAGTTTCCTCGTTCAGCCCAGTTCAGCCGTTGTCCGCTCTCCCGGTAACCGCCCTTGAGCAGGCTGCGGGGCTGAAGCCTGTCGAACCTCATTTTCAGGATTCCTGACCGTCCCTTCCGCACGAGCCGGCCCCGCCCGCCGATCGGCAGCGCCCGTTTCCCCGGCATGAGGCCGCAGCGGCATGTACCCGCCAGGCGGGCGCGGTGAGAGTTCTGGTCAGGCGTCCAGCGCACTCCGCCGGAATTCCGGTTCCGCCGGCCAGATTCCAGCGGGATGCCCGGGATCCGTCCAGAGACCGGCGGCCGCCGCCGCGGCAACGCCATCTGGGTTCATGAAAAAGTCACGGGAAATTGCGGGCAGTCCGGAGATCTCTTCTGTTCCGGCTTTCCGGATTCCTGCGGCATGACTTTCCGGAAGAAGCTTTCAGCTGCCTCAGACGGCCCGCGGCGCGGTCGGGAGGTCATAGGGCAAGCGCCGCAGGAACCAGGAGTTTTTATGCCCGGTATCAGCTTCCGAACCTTTCTGCCCCTCCTGGCGTTCACGGTCTTGGCCGCGGGCGCCGCTAATCTTTCGGCCCAGACAGCACAGACGTCGGATCCCCTGGACCCGGTAGTCGTGACGGGCTCTCCCGCAGGCGAGGAACGCCACAGGAGCCCGGCCACCGTCACCGTGATCGACCAGGAACAGATAAGGACGACGAACGCCTCGTCCATGACCGATCTCCTCTCGGCAGCAGGCGCCCTCTTCCTGAGCGAGTGGACTCCCGGCCAGACCTCCATAAACCTCCGCGGAGGCTTCTCCGACGGGCAGGGCAAGGACTTCAAGGGGCAAGTCATGGTCCTCATGAACGGCCGCAGGGCCGGGACCGCCAACCTTTCCAAGCTCTCCCCCGGCCAGGTGGAGAGGATAGAGATCATGCGCGGTCCCAACTCCGTCATGTACGGGAGCCAGGCCATAGGGGGCATCATCAACATCATCCTCAAGAACGGCAGGAACACTTCGGGGGGGCTGGTCGACGTCCGAGGCGGATCCTCGGGGCTCTTCCAGGGGCATGCCGAATACGGGACACCCATCGGCCCGTCCGAGAGCGTGTCGCTGTTCTTCGGCGCCGACTGGGGCAGGAAGAACGACTATCATGCCGGAAAGGACGGGGGCAAGGAGAAGAATACCGGCTGGACCCGCAAGGGGGGCATGGCAGATCTCGACTGGAGGATAGACGGGACGAACACCCTGCATCTGAACGTTAGGAGCGACGGCATCTACGATACCGGATTCAGGGGGTCGAGTGCAAACTACTTCGCGAAGGAGTCCAGGAGCAACCACTCGGCGGATCTCGAGTGGATTTACGACCCTCCCGGGGCGGCCTTCGAGTTCGTCCTCCACAACTACCTGGTCTACGACGTCGACGATTTCAGGTGGGCCTCCCCAAATTCCGCGAGAACGAGCAAGGACTTCAACACGCGCAAGCTGTCCATCGCAGGCGCCAAGTTCATGCCGGTATGGCACGTCACCTCCTCAAACGACTTGAGGTTCGGGATAGACTTCGAGAAAAGCACGTTGCGCACCGGAAGGCTGCGCGTCATGATCGACGGCACGCCAGCCGGGACCCCGCCCCAGGACATGAACCAGACTGAGTCGGTTCTGGCCTTTTACATCGAGGACACCGCGAGGATCCTGGACGACCGGCTGACCGTCCGCGCCGGGTTCAGGCACACCATGGGCCGGCTCAGACTGGACGACACGCCGTTCACCGCTCTCGAGAACGTTACGATGAGATATAGGCACACCACATGGAGCGCCGGTCTAAACTTCGCGGTAAACGATATGCTGAGCCTGCGGGCCGGAGCCGCGAGCGGGTTCAGATCTCCCACCGCATCGGAGCTCGGCGGCTGGACCAGCTTCCTCAACTCGAACACCAGGACCTACGGGAACTCGTCTGTCAAGCCGGAGTCCAACATCATGTACGAGATAGGCGCGTACGCCTACGACACGGGGTGGTTTGGCGACCTGGCGCTATTCCGCAACGTGGTGAAGAACCGCATAGTCGCCGACCCCATGCCCGGCAGTCCCGCCGACAGCCAGTACCACAACCGCGACGGAAGCTTCATCACCACCGGGATGGAACTGAACGGCCGGGTGAACGTGGACGAGCTGACGGACATGGGGAACTTCAAGCTCGCTTTCGGCCTCTTCGCCACCTACAACTTCGTGATGAAGGACGAGTACAATCGCGACCACATAAATACCGACAAGATCGATCGCATGTACAAGTACCAGGCATCGGTGTTCACCCAGTTCGGAGGCACGGGCTCCGTACCCTGGCTCGCGAGGATCACCGGCATCCTCCACGGCCCGCTCTGGCACAACACGGAGGAGGCCCTCCTCATTCCCTACTACCGCCCCCAGCGCCAGCATGCCATCCGCAAGAAATCATACTGGCTGGTGAACCTCTACGGCGAAGCGGCCGTCCACGACAACATATCGGTATACGCCGGGGTCAACAACGTGTTCAACAAGAATTACCACCCCGTCTTCATCGCCCTGGACGACGGCAACACCTACCTCAACCCCGGCAGCACCAACGGCGGCACCGGAACCTCCTCTCCCGGAGCCGAGTTCTATGTGGGGGCAAGGTTCACCTTCTGATCTGGGGAACTGACGGGCCCCGCGATTCCTGCCGCTCCACGGAACCTCCTGCCCCCGCCCCGTGCCGAGATTGCCCGCCTTGCCCGGAGACTGCCGCCCCGGCGCCGGGCGGGGCGGGCTTTCGGCCGGTCCTGTCCCGCGAATCCGGGAGCCTTCCAGGCCGGGTCATGCGGCTCGCGATACCCCCGGCCAGAATCCATGCCGTCTTCCGGGATATCCCGGTTTTCCGGACTTCCTGTCTTTACCGGATTTCTTCAGCTTCCCCTCCCCCCGGCTGTCCGGGAATAATCCCCCCGTCTGTCCGGGAACTGTCGCCCTTCGGGCCGACTTCTCTATTTTCGATGCGGAATCTCATGAAACTGCAGAATTTCACGGCATTCGCCGTCGCGTTCCCCTTCGCCTGCCTCTCCCTTGCGGCCGCGGCGGCCCTGCCGGTCAATGAAGCCCGGGGCCCCTTTCCGGCGGTCGTGACCGACGCGTTCGGACGCCGCGTGACCGTCGAGCGGGCTCCGGAGAGGATAGTCACGGTCTTCTCGTCCAACACGGAGCTGGTGGCCGCCCTCGGCCTTGCGGATCTCATAGTCGGCATCGATGCCATGACCTTCTACCCCCCCGAGGTGGCCGGCACCAGAAGGATAGGCGGAAGGCTCGGCATCTCCCTGGAGGAGGTGGCTGGGGTCCTCCCGGATCTCGTGCTGCTGACCCCGGCCCGCCAGGCCGCCCACACCCTCCTGGGTCCCCTGGACAAGCTCGGCATACCGGCGGCGGTGCTGACCGCCCGTGACGTGCCCGAGATCAGGGAAAACCTGATGAAGATAGCCGTTCTCTGCGGGGTCCCGGAGCGCGGGGCCGCGGCCGTCGCCTCCATGGACGAGCGTCTCGCGAAGGTCCGGCTGGCGAGGGAGGGCCTCCCGCGCCCGCGGGTCGTCCTCATGACGGCCAGGCTCTCCTCCGGTCTCTTCCTTGCCGCGCGGGCGGGCGACTACACCGCCTCCCTGGTCGAGCTCGCCGGCGGCACCCTGGCGCTCGAGGAGGGCTCCGCCTTCCCGAGGATGGCGCAGATCTCCCCGGAGGCCCTCATCGGCCTCGATCCAGACGTCATCATCCTCACGAGGCGCCGCGACGAGGGCACGGAACTCGGGGACTATCTGGAAAGGCCGGCCTTCTCGGGACTAAGGGCCCGGAGTACCGGGCAGATCCATGCGGTTCCCAGTGAGGAGTTCCTCATCCCGGCATTCAGGATCGTGGACGGCGTGGAGCGGCTCGCGGCAATCTTCACGGCCTGGGGCCGCGGATGACGGCGGACCGTAAAGCGGGGGCAGGGCATCCCGAGGGAGCGCGGGACGCGGCCCCGCAGGATTCCGGGGCGGGGCGCGCCGCCAGGTGCCGCGCGGCTTTCGCCGGGTGCGTCCTCGCGCTGGCCCTCTCGCTCGTGCTGGCCCTCTGCGCCGGCCATGTGTGGAACACGCCGGCGGAAGTGCTGGACTCGCTGTTCGGCGAAGGAAGCCGCCGGGCGAACCTCATAAGTCTCTGGCGTCTCCCCAGGGCGATCACCGCCGCCGTAGTTGGCTCCCTCCTGGGCGCCGGCGGGGCCGTGTTCCAGGGCATCTTCCGCAACCCGCTGGCCGAGCCCTGGCTGGTGGGGTCGTCGGGGGGGGCGGCGGTGGGCGCCGCCCTGGCGCTGCTCCTGCCCTGGCCGGTTTCCCAGGAGATAGTCCTTCCGGCCTTCTCGTTCGCGGGCGCGCTGGGGGCGGCGTTCCTCGTCCTCTCGCTCGCGAGGCTGTCGGGGGGGCTGGACGCCGCTACCCTCCTCCTGGCGGGCATCGCGGTGAGCGCGATACTCACCGCGCTGAGGTCATTCCTCATGATGACCCTCTCCACTGAGACCGTGAGTCTCCAGGTGGTCATGAGCTGGCTCATGGGCGCCGTCCAGGCCCAGGACGGCGTGCGGATGAAGGTGTTCCTGGCGCTCTCTGGCGCGGTTCTACTCGCTTCCGCGCGCCTGTCCGGACAGCTCGACCTGCTGGGTCTCGGGGAGGGGATGGCGGCGGCCTGGGGTCTCGATGTCCGGCGGACCGTGGTGCTCGGGCTGGTGGTCGGATCAGCCGCCGCGGCGCTCGCGGTCTCGGCGGGGGGCATGGTGGCGTTCGTGGGGCTGGCCGCCCCGCATGCGGGGAGATTCCTGGTCGGCACCCGCCACGGGAGGCTCATCCCCTTCTCGGCGCTCGCGGGCGCTGTCCTGGTGACGCTCGCGGACGCGCTGGCCCGGAGCCTCGTCCCTCCCGGGGAGATCCCGCTCGGACTCGTGACCGCGCTGGCCGGGGGACCTTTCTTCCTGCTCCTCCTGGCCGGGCGCAACAGGAGGGCGGCGCCGTGAGCGCGACCAGGCAGGCTGCCCCGGGCGAGCCCTTTTCGGCCGCCCCCGCCGGGCCGGCCGGGGGGGGGCCGGCCGCCGGAGGGGATAAGGGAACCCTTCCCCCGTCCGGGACCGGGAGGCTGGTCCTGAAGGGGGTGACGGTCAGCAAGGGCCAGATGACCGTCCTCGACGTGCCGTCCCTCGATCTTGGACGCCGGGGGATGGTGGCTTTGGTGGGACCCAACGGCGCGGGCAAGAGCACCCTCCTGCGGGCGCTCGGCGGGGCCGAGCGCGAAGCGGGGGGCAGGGCGGTGATGGGGGGGAGGGATCTCCTCCGGCTGTCCGGAAGGGAGCGGGCCGCGGCGGCGGGATTCGTGCCGCAGCACTTCACCCCCCACTGGAACCAGAAGGTCTGGGAGCTTATCGAGCTTGCCGGGGAGAGGGTCTCCGCCTCGCCGGGGCAGTTCGCCGACGCCACCAGGGAGTTCGAGGTGGACGGGCTCATGGAGCGCCGCTGGGAGGGGCTTTCCGGCGGGGAGAGGGCCAGGGTGCTCCTGGCGATGGCCCTCGGCGGCAGGCCGCCCCTGATCCTGGCGGACGAGCCGGGAGCCGCCATGGATGCCGCCCACGGCCTCCGGATGCTTGAGGCTTTCCGGAGGAGGGCGGGGGAGTCTCTCGTCCTTGTGGCCATCCATGATCTGAGCCTTGCCGTGCGTTTCTTCCCCAGAGTGGTGGTCATGGAGCGGGGGAGGGTTGCCTGGGACGGGCATCCGGAGGGCCTGTTCGCCGAAGGAGTGCTGGACAGGGTCTTCGGCGTGAAGTTCGGGAGGGCGGAGTGCGGGGACGGCTTCCTCCTGTATCCCGTCTCCTCCCTCTGAGACGCCGGTGCTGGCGGTTGTACGGGAGCCTCGCGGGAGGAAGGCTCCGGAAGGCGGGGCGTTTGCGCCGGGCGCGGTCCCTGAACTGTGAATTTCCGGAAAGGCACCGCCCGTAGCCGGGAGTTCCCGCAGGCGGCTCATCAGCCGGGAGTTCCCGCAGGCGGCTCCTCCGGGAATTGCCCCTCAGGCCGGGATTTCCACGACGGGAAACTGGCCGTTCCGGAACTGACGGCTGTAAGAATCGTCCATCTTCGGAGATATCGTGCTCACGGCAACATCCGGAGTTTACGGGCTGACGTCTGCCCCCTCGTCAGGAGGGCGGCCACACGTGACGAGCGGTGACGCATGTCCGGTCGGCCCCGCCAGATGTCTGGTCACCAGTTCAGCAGACAGTCAGATGTCGAATTCGCATTCGTTGGCGTTCAACTTGGAAATGAATATTGTTTACCCAAGGTTGATTCCACTGCGAAAACCCCTCACTTGACCCTTCAGAGGCTAAAGTGCTTAGGCAAAGGTTGCACGAAATGCCGAGGATTTGGCTTAAATACAGGTGCTTTCGATGCCGAGGACGTA
>JAISEQ010000007.1 GCA_031264045.1 Deltaproteobacteria bacterium | reverse complement strand
AGAACGAGGGGGTAAGCCCGGCTAAAACCAAGTTGACCATTTCGACCTTGTGCTGGAATTTGGCGTCGTCAGTAGAATTTACAATGAGCTGGCCTTCCGAAAGCAATTTCTTCGGGTCGCTGACGTATTTACGCACTGGCATAAGAAAACCCTCCATATGCGTATTATACGTTCTCTCATCTCAATTATCAAGCACAATTATTTATGTCGTTTACTATAGTTGAACCGGAAGTCTGGATTTGAGGTAACTTCGGCAGATGCTGAAGTTCAGGGAGTGGAGGCCTTTCCTGTGACGCGGGTGAAGTTTTACGTGACGGACACCTTCGTGGCGGATTCTGGGGGCGCAGTTCCCGCGGCAGTTCGGCTCGCGGTGCGCCGATGTCGGCAGCTCGCAGAATTCATCATGTACCGGGCGGGGGCTTCCGGGCACCGGAGGTCACCTCCTCCGCGGGTCGGGTCCGCCGGTCCGGTGGAGACGACAGGGCCTCTTCTTGACCTCCCCCGCCGAGAACGCCCTGCGCCCTGCCGGGAGCCGGCCGGGCTTCGTCAGCGCGGTCGACCGCCCCGGAAGCTCCTTCTTGAGGACCGACGCCGAGCGGGCGACCGAGCCGTCCCAGCAGCGCCGTTCCCCCAAATCGGGACGGACACGGTCCGGACGGCGGGAGCGGCCGGCGGATCCCCGGCGGCACGGAACCTCCCTTTTGCTGTGAACTTGGATAATATTCGTCTAATGCTTGAAAATAGGACATTTTTTGAAGTAAAATATATTCGCTTCTCAAGCGATATGTCCTGATTCGCGTGAGATATGGTGCCGGACTGGACTGATGGCCTGCGGCCGCCAGCTACGGCGTTCCGGATACCTCCGGCAACTAGCGCTGGTGCCTTCGCGGCTTCGAGAGCCGTTCGGGTCTTCACGTGGCCCCGGCGGGGCGGAACCGGGAGGGTCGGGCGCGGGGGCAGGCCGGGCGAAAGGTTCCCGGATCCCCTGTTCTTCCGTTTCCGTTCGTCCGCGGGTTTCCGGAAAGCGGCCTCACGGGATTTCCTGTGCGTCGCGTCCGGCGGCTGGAAGGCGTGTCCCCTGCCTGCGCGGCGGGACGCGTCTTTTCCGGCAGGCCCGTCCGCAGATCTTCACGCTCCGGTCTGAACGGGGGGCGCGGCCGCACTTCCGGCCCGTCCGGTTTCTCCCGCCCCGGTCTCCGGGGCGGTTGGCGGAAGGGACGCGGGGCCGGCCCTGTGGCAAGGTCGGCACGACCGGCGGCGTCCGGAGACTTCCGGCAGGCGGCGCCCGCCCTTTGCCGGGCCGCCCCCGGGCGTCCGGAAGGCGGAAGTCACTGGGCGGATGGCTTAAGAGGTGACCGGGGCGGAAGGCTTAAGGGGTGAAGGGATCATGAGGCTCAGGCTTCTTGAAAGGATAAGGGCCGCGTCCGCGCCGGGTAGGAAGGGCCGCTCCAAGAGCGACGAGCTTCTGGAGTCCCTGGAGAAGCACCTGAAGCTCATGCTGAACACCCGGCAGGGATCGTCCAGGAGCGCTCCGGACTACGGCATGCCCGATTTCGTGAGCCTGATGGGCCGGGGCGATCTGGACGCCATCAGGGAACTCTCGCGGGTGCTCACGGACGTCGTGCGGGAGTTCGAGCCGCGCATAGCCGGGGCCTCGGTCACCTACAACCCTGGCCGCGAGGAGACCGGGGTTCTCGAGTTCTCGCTTTCGGGGTCCGTGGAGATCGACAGCCAGAGGCGGGACATCTTCTTCCAGACCTCGATAAACCCGGACGGGGCCGTCAACGTGAGGAAGTAGGCGGGTACGGGCCGGGTCCGGGAGCGGGTACGTATTAAGAGGCAGGGTGAGGGTACGGGTCAGGGTCCTGGAGCGGTACGGGTCAGGGAGCGGGTACGGGTCAGGGTCAGGAGCGGGTACGGGTCAGGCGGGGGCAGGCGTCCGGCCGATCCGGGAGGAACGGGGCACCGGCGGCAACGGCGGGTCCGGCAGGGGACGATTGAGCGCGGGGGGTGCGGAGGGCTCCGGCCGGAAAGGCGGGGCTGAAGCGCCGGCCGGCGCCTGACAGGGGGACGGGTTGATTAAGGACTACTACCAGGAAGAGCTGGGGGCGCTGAGGGAGCTCGCGGTCGAGTTCTCGCGGGAGTTCCCCGCGCTCGCCCCCATGCTCGGGTCCAAGGGGGACGACCCGGACGTCGAGAGGCTCCTGGAAGGCGTGGCCTTCCTGTCGGGCCTGGTCCGCGAGCGCCTCGAGGACGGGTTCCCGGATCTGATCCAGTCGCTTCTGAGGCTTCTTTTCCCGGAGGCGCTGGAGCCGGTCCCGAGCAGGACCGTCATGCACTTCAGCCCGGTCCAGGGCTTCACCGAGACCGTCCGGGTTCCCAGGGGGGCGCTCCTGGCCAGCATTCCCGTGGACGGGGCCCAGGCGATGTACTCGACCGTCCGGGACCTGACCGTGATGCCCGCCGCGGTCACAGGGGCGCGGCTGGAGGAGGGCTCCCACGGCGGCGCGCTCCTCCGGCTCACGCTGAGCGGGTCGTCGCCCCTCGCCGGCTGGCTCCCGGACAGGCTGAGCCTGTACTTCGCGGGGGAATACCCCCAGGCGAGCGACCGCCGGAGGCTCGTGCTCCAGGGCCCGTGCCGGGTCCTTGCCGGCGCCAGGGGTTCCGAGAGGCTTCTCCCGCGCGGGACGGTCACGGCGGGCGGGCTTTCCGGGGAGTCCGGGGACCGGGGAGGCTTCCCGGCGGGCGGCGAGGGGGGCAGGGAGGGATTCCGGCTGGTCCAGGACTACTTCGCGATGCCCCAGCGCTACATGTACGCGGAGATTTCCGGCCTCCGCGACGCCGTGGCCCCGGGCGCGACGGAGCTGGCCTTCGCGCTGCCCCTGCCGGCCCTGAAGGACGGCCACCCGCCCTTCCGCCCGGAGCACCTGCTGGTGAACACGGTCCCGGCGGAGAACCTTTTCCCGCACCCCGCGATACCGGTCGCGGTGGATCACCGCCGCATAGAGTACCTCGTCCGGCCCCAGGACTTCGAGTCGGGGAAGATGGCCATCTTCAGGGTGGAGGGCGCCTCGGCAGTCACCAAGGACGGGAGGGTCCGCCGGTACCTGCCCTTCGAGCGCATCTCGGAGCAGTCGGGGGACACCGGCGTCTATTCCCTGCACCGCAAGTTCTCCCCCATCTCCGGCAGCCCGGAGCACTTCCTGCGCGTGGTCTACATGCCGGGGGAGAAGCTCCAGCCCGAGACCATGTCCCTTTCGCTCCTGTGCCACAACAGGAGCATCACCGGGCAGCTCCGCACCGGCGAGATAACAGTCCCCACCGACTCGAGCCCCGCCATGGCCGGGTTCACCAACATAACGCCCCCCACCCGCCACAGCCCTCCGGCGGACGTGAACCAGGAGCTGTGGAGGATGCTCTCCCACCTGCACGTGAACCTGCTGGGAAGGCTCACCGCGAAAAGCTTCCGGGAGACCCTGTCGCTCCACTCCCCCCCGAACGATCCCGACGTGGGAAGGCTCATGGCGAACCAGAAGCGAATCGGGGCGTTCGGGGACTTCAGCTCACGGGGCGAGGACCACTTCGTGCGCGGAAGGCCCGTCCGGGGGACGCTCCTGGAGATGACCGCGGACGCGGGGGGATTCGCCTCGCCGGGCGATCTCATGCTCTGCGGGGACGTGCTGGACCGCTTCTTCGCCCTGTTCCATCACGTGAACACGTACACCCGTCTCGTGATCCGCGAGAGGAACACGGGCGAGACCTTCAGCTGGCCCCCGCGGCTGGGCACCAGGAGGCTCGCGTGAGCGCCTCTTCCGGACCGCCCCCCCCCTCCGGCTCCCCCGCGGCGGACGCCGCCCCGTTTCCCGGGAGCGTTCCGGGCGGCGGGAATTCCGCCCCGGCCTCCGGAGCCGGCGGGCTCGAGGCCGAGCTGCTGCAAAACCCCGCCGCCTTCAGCTACTTCCAGGCCATAAGGGTCATCCGTCAGGCCCTGGGGGAGGACGGCGGCTCCATGAGCGCGCTGGTGAGGCGCGGGCTGAGGATTCGCGCGGACGCGGAGCTGGGCTTTCCCGGATCGGATCTGGTCCGGGCGGAAAGGCTCGGGGGAGGATCCCCCCCGGCCGCGCCGGGCGGCGCCCGGGACGGTTCCGCCCTTCCCTGGCCGGACGCCGGGGAAGGCGGCGCGGATCCCGGGGTACTGAGCGGCCACGCCGGCCCCGCGGCTCCGGGGAGCGGGGCGGACCGGGACAGCGCCCCCGGCCGCCCGGGGGCCGCCCCCGAAGGCGGCGGGCCGGCGGGGCGGCCGGCAGGCCGGCCCCTTCCGGACATCCTGGACGGAGGGGCGCCGGGCCGCGGGGAGTTCCCCGAGCCCGTCTGGAGGCTCACGGTCACCTTCATGGGGCTCTACGGGGCGGCGTCGCCCCTGCCGAACTTCTATGCCCAGGAGGTGTTGAGGGACGAGCGGGACGACGAGTTCGCCGTCCGCGAGCTCATGGATCTCATAAGCCTCTCCAGCTACCGCTCCCACGCCCTCTCCTACTTCTATTCGCTTCTCTCGTTCCGGGTCCTCGAGCTGAAGGATCCGGCGGCCCGGGGGATCCTCTTCTCGCTCATGGGCGAGGAGTTCCGCCAGGAGTCGCGTCCCGACGACTTCAGGGACATGGGCCTGTTCGCCTCCGGGATCCGCTCCGCCGGGGGGCTCCTGTCGCTTCTGAGGAGCGCCGCCCCCGGCACCCCCCTCGAGCTGGAGGAGAACGTCCCCCGCTGGGTGGAAATTCCCCTGCACCAGAGGGGCATGCTGAGGGCGTCCACGGGAAGGCTCGGGGAGTCGGCCGTCGCGGGGGTCAGGGCCAGGGATCTGGCCGGCAAGTTCCGGCTCCGCGCCGAGGCCCGGAGCATAGCGGAGCTGGAGGGCCTCATGCCGGGAGGCGCGGTGTACGGTGCCGTAAGGGCGGCAGCGGCCCGCTACCTGGACGCGCCCCTGGTCTGGGATCTGGAGATCCGCCTGCCCCCGGGATGCGCCAGGGGCGTGAGGCTCGGGGAGAGGGCGGGCAGGCTGGGGCTCTCCGCCTTCCTCGCCCCGGAGAGGTCGGGGAGGTGCCAGTACGTGCTGAACAGGGATCCGGAGGGGGCATATGTCTAGAGGCCGGGGAGAAAGCTTTTCGGGGGGGCGCGCCCCGCGGGTTCCGGCGGCGGCCGGGCTCCCCGGGTTCCCGGCCCCGGACTGCCGCGCCCCGGAGGGCCTCCGCCCGGAGGGTGGGCGCCCCCGCCGGCGTCCCCGGCTCCGGGCGGCGCTGGCCCTGGCGCTGGGACTCGGGCTGGCCCTCGCGGCCCCGACGTCGTGCTCCAGGAAGCCTCCCCTGACCCCTCCCCAGGGCGCCCCGGCGAAGAGCCTCGGGGCCATGGACTGGGCGCTTCTTCCGGGAGGGGTGAAGATAGGCGTCATCTCCGATCCGGATCTGAACACGTGGCCCGCCGGGGGAGGGCCGGCGGCGCTCATGGTATGCCTGTACCAGCTGAGCGATCCCGGCTGGTTCGCGTCCAACATGAAGACTTCCGAGGGCCTTTCGGAACTGGCCGCCTGCCCGCCGGCCCCGGCGGGGGCCTCCGCCTCGGTGCCGGTCAAGGGGCTGGTCAGCGCCGAGAGGTACTTCTTCCAGCCCGGGGAAAGAAGGGATCTGACCGTGGACCGCCAGCCCGGAACCCAGTACGTGGGGGTGGCGGGCGGCTTCATGACCCTGCCCGGGCAGGGGGGCGCGGCTTACCTGCCCGTCCCCGTGTACCACGACCGCAAGCTCATCTTCGCCGACACCTACGAGCCCATGGAGTTCAGGGCCTGGCTCGTCCTCCGGAGCCAGCTCCTGGCGTTCTATCCCAAGAGCGCGGACTCCTACGGGCTGTCCGTGGACGACATAAACCAGGACGGGACCCTGAAGAAGCCCGTCAGGGGGACGAAGGACATACAGCCGCCCCCGGCCTACCTCCCCTGCCCCCAGGCCTGGACCCTGAAGCCCGGGGAGACCCTGGTCTGTCCCGTCCCGAAAGGCGGAGAGCCCGTCGCCCCGGTCCCCGGACCCGCCGCGCCCGCCCCCGGCAGGGCCGCGCCGGGCCTGGCGGGAACTGTTCCGGCCGGCACTTCTTCCGCCGCTCCCGGCGGCGCTTCCTATGCGGTTTCCCCCGCCGCTCCCGGCGGCGCTTCCTACGCGGCTCCTCCCGCCGCTTCCTCCGCGTCTCCCGGATCCCCCTCCCCGCCGCCCCGGGGAGCTCCTCCGGCCAGTTCCGGGCAGGCGCCCGCGCCGCCGGGCCGGCAGATTTCGCCCGCTCCCCTCCCGCCGCCGCCCATGGGGCCCTCTCCCCTGCGGAACGCGCCGTCGGGGTCCCTGCCCGCTCCGGTCCCCACCGTGGTCCCGCCCGGACAGCCGGTACCCCCGCCGCAGATCATACCTCCGGCATCCGTGCCGCAGACTTCGCGGGGGCCTTCCGGGTCCGCGGCTCCCGGAGCTCAGGGAGGGGGGGTAACCCGTGTCCCCGGGGCGCGGGGGGCGTCGGCCGCCGACCGGCCCCTCCCGGCGCTCCCCAGACCCCCCAGGACAGCGAGACACTCCGACGAGGCCCGGACCGGGCGGCCTCCGAGGGCGGCAGGGCCTTCCGGGGAAGGCCGGGCGCCCATGGCGGCGGGGGTTCCCGAGGCTTCGGGCGCGGTCGGCGGGACGGCTCCCGGACCGGCGCATGCCTCCCGTCTCCCGAGCGCCCCCCTGACCTCCAGCCGTTCCACCCCGCCTCCCAGGGGGGCCTCGGATGCCCCTCCGTCCCCGGCCGTTCCGGGGGCGGGCGCGGCGGGAGACGCTCCTCCCGGAACTCCTCCGGGACCGGGCGCCGGGACCGGCGTTTCGGGCGGGGGGGAAAGCGGGGCGGGCGGAGCGTTTCGGGCGGGGCTTGAGGACGCCGCCGGCGCGGCATCGGCCGCGTCCGCCGCCGGCGGGGCCGCGGGGCAGGCGGGGGCGGGCGCCAGATGATTTTCTCCCGGGTCATATTCTGGAGGGAGGGGATGCCCCTCGAGCCCCACCACTTCCAGATGATGGAGATCCTGGGCCGCTCCGAGCGGGAGGCTGCCCTGCAGGGCCTTTTTTCCTGGCCGTGGGGATTCGCGTCCCTCTCCTTCGACGGCGACGCCCTGGAAGAGGGGGTCCTGGAAATAGCCGAGATGGATCTGGCGCTTCCCGGGGGCATAAGGCTCTCCGTGCCGGGCAACGCCGCTGTGGCCCCCGCCAGGATCCCGCCGCCGGGCGGCGGGGAAGCCGGGGGCGGGGAGGCCCCCGGCCCCGGAGCGGGCACCGGGGAGGGGGACGCCGGGGACGGGACGGTCACGGCCTGCATAGCCGTGCCCCTGTTCTCGCACGTGGGTCCCAACGTGCGCGATCGGCCCTGGGAGGTTTCCGGGGAGGAGGCCGCGGGGCTGAGGGAGGCGGAGGCCTGCCAGGAGGGGGAGCCCCCCCGCCGCCCGCGCGGCGGGGAGGCTGAGGCGGCAGGGGCCGCCCCGTCCGGATCCGGGCGGGGCCGGGCGGGAGAGGGTTTCCCCGCGGTCGGCCGGGGCGAGGGTTCCCGCAGTCCCGGAGGCGGGCCGCAGGCGGTCCAGGAGGGCCCGCCGGAGGTCGGAACGCTCATGGCGAGCCGCACGGAGCCGTCCCCCGTGACGGACATGCTGGCGGGGGGGCACATCTCGTGGCTGGACACCCTGGCATACCGCCCGGGGCTCGTGTTCGGGGGAAGGGACGCGGACGTCAGGGGAAGCGCCGTCGTTCCAGTGGCGAGGCTCAGGAGGGGGGGGAGGGGATTCGTCCTGGTCCCCTTCGCGCCCCCCGCGGTGAAGCTCTACCCGGACGGGCTCCTTCGGGACACCGCGCTGGAGGTCCTGGAGCTTCTGAGGGCCAAGGCGAGGGAGCTGGAGGATTGCAAGCTTCCGGCGTCCCGGGGCGGGGAGCGGGGTGCCCCGGCCGATCCCCGCGGCAGGGCGCTCTCGGTTGCGCTGGGGACGGTGCTCCGCCACGCGGCGAGGCTCCATCATCTGCTCGGCGCCCCCTCCACGCACCCCTGCACGGTCCACGCGGCGCTCTCCGAGCTCGCTTCCGAGCTGGGCCTCTTCTCCGCCGGAGGGGCGCCCCCCCCCGCGGCCTGGGACCACGCGGACCCGGGGCCCGCCTACCTGGAGGCGAGGGCGCGGATCTCGGGGCTCCTGGAGGCGCTGAGCCCTGGTCCGGCCCTGAACCTCATGTTCCGCAGGGCGGGGGACCGCTTCGAGTGCGATCTGCCCGCGCTCCCGGAAGGGGAGACGGGATTCTGGCTTGCCGTCCGCACGGATCTCCGGTCCGAGCAGGCCAAGCTGGCCGTGCCCGGCGGGGCGAGGCTCGCCTCCCCCTCCCGGATGGCCGGGCTGGTCGCTGCGGGCCTTCCCGGGGTGGGGCTCACCCCGGTGAGGGATGCCCCCGGCGGGCTTCATCGCCGCCCGGACACCGTCCACTTCGCGGTCAGGACCGGGGATCCCCTGTGGGAGGAGGCCCTGGCGGAAAAGCGTCTGGAGGTGCGCTGGGACGGCGCCCCCGCCAGGGTCCAGCTCATGCTGGTGGCGGTGAGATCGTGAGGGGCCGGGGACATGCCTCGGGCCGGGGCGGGGCGGCCCGGACGGCTTCGGCCGGATGGGGGGCGTTGCG
>JAISEQ010000405.1 GCA_031264045.1 Deltaproteobacteria bacterium | reverse complement strand
ATTATGATGGCCTTGCGGAAGTTAAGTTCAGAAGGAAAGGGCAAGGGTCAGGACAGGGGCGGGGCAAGGGTCAGGACAGGGGAAGGGGAAGGGACGTGAAGGTTCAGGGTCAGGACAGGGGCAAGGGGCAGGACAGGGGCAGGGGCACGGGTCAGGAAAGGGAAGAGGGGAAGGAGCCGGAAGTCCGGAATCCGGCGGAGGCGGCATCGGCGGGCGGGGCTTCAGGGCGCTGAACCCTCCGCCGTCTCCGGAGGATGTCCGGCAGCCCGAATTCGGGACGCGCCGGAATGCCGTTCAGCCGAAGGGCCTTGCGGTCGGCGGATCAGAGATTCCGTTTCATGCCTGCCGGATCGGAATGCCCTCGCGCCGAGGATGCGGCGACCGCCTTTTCCCTGTACGACGCTCCGAGTACGGCGCTCCGAGCAAGAAAACTCGGAAAAAGCTCCGCGGCGAAGCTTTCCTGCAAGCGGATAAGACGGGAGCGTTCCTGCCTGACCGGACCTGGGACCCGCCGTGCCGGAGCCGCCGCAGGCCGGGCCCCGACGGCGGCCTGTCAGAAGAGATCCCCCGTCTTCTGGGACCTGAACAGCGTCCACAGGAAGAAAGGCCCTCCCAGCATGGAAGTGACTATTCCGATGGGGATCTCCGCAGGGGCGAGGATGATGCGGGAGGCAAGATCGCACAGGACCAGAAAACAGCCCCCCGTGAAGAACACCGCCGGAATGAGGACCCTGTGGGACCAGCCCAGGGTGAGCCGGCAGGCGTGGGGGACCATGAGCCCCACGAAGCCTATGGGGCCGGCCAGGGACACGACCGATCCCACCATGACGGAGGCGGTCAGGAAGATCTTCAGCTTGGTGAGCCCCACCCGCACCCCGCGGCTCGCGGCGATCTCCTCCCCGGCAGTCAGGAGATCGATCTCCGAGGCCATGAGACGTATGACCACCAGCCCCGCCAGGATGACGAAGGCCAGATCGGCCAGCCTCGCGGTCTCGAGTCCCGCGAGCGAGCCCATGAGCCAGTGCATGATCCTCAGCGAGTCGTGGGAGTCTGAGATGTACTGGACGAAGAGGACCAGGCTGGAAAAGAAGAAGTTTATGACCACGCCCGCCAGAAGCATGATGACGGTGGAGAAGCCCCCCTTGACCCGCGTGATGCTCCACACGAGGAACATCGAGAGCCCCGCCCCCACGAGGGACGCGAACAGGGGCCCCACTCCGCCCAGGCGGACGAGGAAGCTCCCCCCTATGAAGAAGTACACGGAGGCCCCGAAGGAGGCCCCGCTCGACACCCCCAGGGTGAACGGGGTGGCCAGCGGGTTGCGGAAGAAGGCCTGGAAGACCATGCCGCTCAGGGCAAGCCCCGCTCCCGCCAGGAAGGCCGCCGCGGCCCTGGGTGCCCTGAGCCTCCAGAAGACCTCGGCGTCGGGGTTGTCGGGCACGAAGATGTCCGAAGGGCTTATGACCGAGAGACCGAAGAAGGGGCTCACGGCGGTGACGACGAGGCTTCCGGCGATGAGGGCAGCCAGCTTCATGCCCGGGCTCATGGTCATGCTCACTCCGCCAGTATCACGGGCCGGCCGTCGGTCGGGTGCGTGAGATACGTGAACTCGTGGCTGAAGGCCTCCTCCAGCACGCCAGCCCCCATCAGGCCGGAGACCGGCCCGAAGAAGGAGGTCCTTCCGTTCTTCAGTATCAGGGCGAAGCCCCCGCTCTTGAAGGGATGGTTCAGGTCGTGGGTCACGGCGAGCATGGTGAGCCCCTCCTCCCGGTTCAGCCGTATGAGCATCTTCTCCAGCTCCGAGGTGTGGTGGGGGTCCAGGAAGGACGCCGGCTCGTCCAGCAGCATGACGGGCGATCCCTGGGCGAGCGCGGCGGCCAGGAACGCCTTCTGGCGCTCTCCCCCGGACAGGGTCTTCAGCGGCCTGTCCCTCATGTGGGTGAGCGCGGTAATCTCCAGCGCCCTGTCCACCGCCTCAAGATCCGACCTGTTCAGGGCTGAGACGCTCGTGGCGTAGGGGAAGCGGCTCAGCTTCGCGAGCTCCGCTATCGTGAAGGGCGGTATCCAGCCTCCCGCCTGGGGCACGTAGCTCACCAGCTTCGCCAGATCCTTCTGGGTGTAGGCGGAGATCGGCCTGCCCTCCACCTCGACCGATCCCTCGGAGGTTCCCTTCTCGTGGAGCCGGAGGAGGCATTTCAGAAGAGTCGACTTTCCCGCCCCGTTGGGTCCCAGGATGGAGAGGTATCCCCCCTCGGGAATCCTGAACTCCACGTCGCCCAGGATGCGCTTTTCCCCTATGGAGAAGGAGAAGCCCTTCACCTCCACCATCGCGGGCCGGTCAGCCCCGGTCCCTGGCGTTCCGCCGTTGCCCCTTCGGACCCCGGCAATATTCCGGTCGGCGCCCTCCCCGTGCCGGGGGGCTCCCCCGGCCGGCAGCGTCGGGCCGGCGGCTGTCTCGCGCATTCCCGTCCTTTCTTTCATGATGTCCGTCATGCCCGGCATGTCCGTTCGGCCGCGACAGGGACGGTTCCCGCCCGATCCGCGCGCGTCGCGCCGCTCGGCGCGGACAGCGGAGCCGGGGCAACTGCCGGCCGCGCGCCCGGCATTCCGCAATGCCCGTGCCGGACGCCCGGAATGGAACCAGGCAGGGGCGCGTCAGCGATGCCGGAACGCCTGCGGCGCGCGCCCAGAGCGGACGCCGGAGGAATGAGCGCCTGGGGAGCGTCTGCGTAAGGGGCGGAAAACGGTGGAGCCGCCGGGGGACGAGCGGCCGCGGAAGGGGCGGGAAGCGGCCGTCCGGCGATGCCGCAGGGCAGGGGCGAAACGCCGGCCGGACCCTCTGCCAGCGCGGACGTCCGGCCGCGTAAGGGCATCGCTCCGGGAGCGATGCGGCGTTTCCCGCCCGCTGGCGCGTCCCTCATGGCCGGCGCCTACAGGGACTCGGGAGCGGGCGCGCCTGCCCGGGACGCCGGAGATCCCGGCGGTGCCGGCGTAACCGGGCCGTCACGGGCTTCGGCACGGTCCGATTCCGGCGCTGCCGGGGCGCCCGATCCGGACGCGCGGGCGGACCCTGCCCCCCCGCCGCCTTCCGCCGCGCCGCCGCCCGCGCTCCCGTACCCGAGCGGGGGATCCGGCTGTATGGCGTCCGCCACCTTGCGGATGGTCCTCCAGGCCCTGGGGCCGGGCACCGTGTCGGACTCGTCGGTGAATATGTAGACTCGACCGTTGCGGACGGCGGACACGTTGCCCAGCTCCTGCCAGCCCCTCATGGCATCGGGGGCCTCCTCCTCGCTCCTCATGAGATCTATGATGACGTCGGGATTTATCTGGAATATCGCCTCGCGCGACAGGCTCGGGAAGGGGAGCCTGCCTCCGTAGGCGTTCACGCCGCCGCAGATCTCTATCAGGTTCGAGAAGAAGCCGTCGCTGCCGGCGGCCGTTATCTCGCTTATGTAGCCGAGGCCCGCATAAGAGTGCATGACCGAGAAGAGGACCTTGGGCTTGGGCTTCCCGCGGCCCTTCTCCCGGGCGTAGGCGATGGCGGAGCGTATCCGGTCGAGCGCCAGGCCGGCCTCGCCCGATCTCCCTGTGGCCGCGCCCAGCTCCTCCATGGCCTCCATGAGGCCCTCCAGGTTCCGCGTGTCAAGCGGCATGACCGTGAGCCCCAGCCGGGCGAGCTCCGCGGAGGTGGCCGTCTTGTCCACCGGGAGAATCACCAGATCGGGCCGGAGGCGCAGTATGGCCTCCACGTTCACGTCGCTGAAGCCGGCCACCTTGGGGAGCGCCTCCACCTCGGGGGGGTAGCGGCAGTAGCTCGTGACCCCGGTGACCGAAGGGCCCAGGCCCACCGCGAAGACCGTCTCGGTCACGCTGGGGGCCAGGGTCACTATGCTTCGTGGGTGCGGGGGGATGGGCCGCGGGGTGGTGGCGGCCCTGAGGGTCTGGTGCCCCCAGGCCGCGAGGCCCAGGCCCACCAGCAACAGGACGGTCCAGACCGCGGCCTGGACACGCCTGGCTTTCAGTACCGGCTCCGGGGCGGGGCCCCTGGGCCCGCCCGCGGGCGCGCTGCCGTCGGAATCACTCATGGGGAAGACCGGGTGCCCCGCGCCTGGCGGGGCGTTTTCAGCTGCGGGGCGCGGCCGGGGCCGGGCGTCCGGTCCGGAGGCCGGGCGGCGGGGGCCGCGTAGTCCGCGGATGCTGAGGGCGGGGGAGGAGGCATGGCGCAGGGATATCCCGCGCCCCCTCAGGCCGGCCGGGTGGCCGGGGGGTCCGGGCGCCATTGACGCGTTGGGTCAAACCGCCGCGGACAGGGGTGGAGTGAAGTTCCGCATGACAGGCGGAGAAGCCTGACCGAATGCGCCACTCTACCACGCGTCCCGGGTCCGGGTCAAGGAAATCGGACGTGAACCGGACCTGCGGCGGCCGGAGATCAAATTCCGGCTGCCGGCGGTTCCGGACCGTCCGGAGGCCTTCCGGAGGCGGCGAAACTTCAGGCCTTTCATCCCCGCCCGCTCAGCCCGCGCGGGTGCCCGGCGGGACCGGGGGCCGCCGGGTTCGCCGGCGAGAGCCCGTTTCTCCGGACGGCGGCCCCGCGCCCCGGACGCCGGGGGGCTTGCAAACGGCCGCGCTCAACTATATGATAGGGACAAATAATTAATTGACGCTTTCAACGGGCTCCCCAGGAGCGCCGGAAATGAGGAGAACCCATGGCAGCCCCGGACATGACAGCCCTCCCCGGGATCCTGGAAAGCCGCCCGCCGGAGCCGAACGAGCTCCTTCCGCTCCTGACGCTGATACAGGGGCGCTGGAGGTGCCTGCCCGAGGAGGCCCTGAAGGCCGTCTCCAAGCGCCTGGCGATCCCCCTGGCCAGGGTCTACGCCGTGGCCTCCTTCTACAAGGCCCTCTCGTTCGCGCCCAAGGGGGAACGCCTGGTCCAGGTCTGCTGCGGCACCGCCTGCCACCTGAAGGGCAGCCAGGCCGTGGTCGGCGCCCTGGAAAAGTCGCTCGGCGTCAAGCTGGGCGGCACCCGGGGGGACGGGAAGGTCACGCTGGAGCCCGTCAACTGCGTGGGTGCCTGCGCGCTGGCCCCGGTGGTGATGCTGGACGGCGCCGTCCGCGGCAAGGTCACCGGCGCGGCGGCGGCGGGGCTGGCCGTGTAGCGCGTCCCGGAACCCCGGCCCCTCCCCTCCGGCCCGTCCAGGCGCCGGGTCCGCCCTCCGATCCTGAAACCCCGCCCCCGGCCCTCCTGCCTCCCGGCCGTCCGGGACTCCCGGGCCGCCCGCTGTCCGGCTCCTCCGGCCCCGACCGCACCAACCGTCCTTCAAGTCTTCCCCGGCGGGCGGCGCCGCCGGTCTTCCCGGCGCCGCCCGCCGGCGGCAAAGGAGGCACATGCGCCTCAAAAGCATAGAGGAGCTCCGGGCCCTGCGCCGCGAGCTCGCGGAGTCTCCGGCGCCGGAGCGCCGGCTTTGGGTCTGCGGCGGGCCCGGCTGCCTGGCCTCGGGGGCACTGGAGGTGTTCAGGGCCGTCGAGGCCGCCTGCCTGGCGGAGGGGATGGCGGACGGGGTCCGCTTCAGGGCGGATCTGTCCGGCTGCCTGGGGCTGTGCGAGCGCGGCCCCCTGGTGGAGGTCGAGCCCGAGGGCTGGCTCTACGGCGGAGTGAAGCCGGAGGACGCCCCGGAGCTTGTCCGGGAGACGCTCTCCGGAGGCCGGTTCCTCGACAGGCTGGCGGCGGATCCCGAGTGCCGCGAGAAGGACTCGATCCCGTTCTACCTGCCCCAGAGGCGGCACGTCATGGCCCGCTTCGGACGCACCCGGCCCGAGAGCCTCACGGACTACCTGGCCGCGGGTGGCTACGGTGCCCTCGAGCTGGCCCTCTCCGAGCTGGGGCCGGAGGAAGCCTTCAGGCGCGTGGAACTCTCCGGGCTCCGCGGAAGGGGCGGCGGGGGATTCCCCGCCGGCCGCAAGTGGAGGGCCCTGAAGGAGGCTGCCGGCCGCCCGAGGTACCTCATCGCCAACGGGGACGAGGGGGACCCGGGGGCCTTCATGAACCGCGCCCTCATGGAGGGGGACCCCCTCTCGGTCATCGAGGGCATGACGGTGGGGGCCTACGCCCTGGGGGCCGAGGAGGGCTTCGTCTATGTCCGCCACGAGTACCCCCTCAGCGTGGAGAGGCTCAGCTCCTGCGTGCGGGCCGCCGAGGAGACGGGACTTCTGGGGGACGACATCCTGGGCCGGGGATTCGGATTCAGGCTCCGGATAGTCGAGGGCGGCGGCGCCTTCGTCTGCGGGGAGTCCACGGCGCTCACGGCATCCATAGAGGGCCGCGAGGGCCAGCCCAGGGTCAAGTACGTGCGCACCACCGAGGCCGGGCTCTGGGAGAAGCCGACTCTCCTGCAGAACGTGGAGAGCTGGGCCAACGTGCCCATGATCGTCAGGAACGGCCCGGACTGGTTCAGGGAGACCGGCACGGGCGACAACCCCGGCACCAAGGTGTTCTCCCTGGTGGGCAAGGTCAGGCGCACGGGCCTGGTGGAGCTCCCGCTCGGATCGTCCGTCGGCTCCCTGGTCAACGGCGCGGGAGGCGGCGTGCCCAAGGGCCGGCGCTTCAAGGCCGTGCAGTCCGGAGGCCCTTCCGGGGGCTGCCTTCCCGAGTCGGCCCTGGATCTCCCCCTGGACTTCGACGCGCTCGCCGGCGCCGGGGCCATGATGGGATCGGGCGGGCTCATCGTCATGGACGATCTGAGCTGCCTCGTGGACACAGCCCGCTACTTCACGGCCTTCCTGTCCGGGGAGAGCTGCGGGAAGTGCGCCCCCTGCCGCGAGGGGCTCCCGGTCATCCTCGAAGTGCTCACGGACATGACCGAAGGGCGGGCGAGGGTCGGCGACACGGACTTCCTGGAGCATCAGGCCAGGATGCTCGCGGCGACCGCCCTGTGCGGGCTGGGCAAGAGCGCGGCGAACCCCGTGCTGTCGACGCTCCGCCACTTCCGCCGGGAGTATCTGGAGCACGAGGCCGGGTTCTGCCGGGCCGGCCGCTGCAGGGGCATGTACCTGCCGGAGGTGGATCCCGGCGCCTGCCGCTCCTGCGGCATGTGCCAGAAGGCCTGCCCGGCGGATGCCATCGAGGGCGTGAGGAGGGAGCCCAGGCGCGTCGCGGCCGGAAAATGCATCACCTGCGGCGCCTGCCTCGCCGCCTGCTCGTTTGAGGCCGTGAAGGCGCACAGGCGCCCGGAAGGAGGCCCCGATGCCCGGACGGCCTGACGCCCCGATCGCCGGACCCGTGCCCGGAACAGCTGGAGCGGCGGGAGGGGCCGCCGCCCCGGCCGGCCCCCCGGCCGCTGTCCGGTCCCTCAAGGCCCCCCGCCCCGGAACCCCCGCGGTGGAAGGCACGATAGACGGCGTGAGGGTCTCCGTCCCGCGCGGCACGACGCTCCTCCATGCCGCGCGGCTCTGCGGGATAGAGATACCCACCCTGTGCCACCACGAGGGGCTCCCCGCCGAAGGTTCGTGCAGGCTCTGCGTGGCCGAGGTCCGCGGGCAGCTGGCGGTCAGCTGCATGTTCCCCCTGCGCGAACGGGACTTCGCGGCATGGACGAAGACCCCGGCGGTAATCGAGGCCAGGCGCTACGTGCTGTCGCTCCTCATAAACCGCGCGCCGAAGGCCCCGAGGATCGCGAAGCTCGCGGACGAGTACGGGGCGGCGCCGGACCCCCGCTTCATGAAGGACCCGGACGGCTGCATAAGGTGCGGCCGCTGCGCGCGCGCCTGCCGCGCCAACGGCCCCGAGGCGATAGCGCTTGCGGGACGCGGCTTCGGGCGCGTCGTCACCGGCCCCTTCCGGAAGCCTCCGGAGGAGTGCGTGGGCTGCCTCGCCTGCGCCCTGAGCTGTCCCACGGGCAGGATATCCTTCTCCGAGAGGCGCGGGGTGAGGACGATCTGGGAACGGGAGTTCGAGCTCGCCCCCTGCCCCGAGTGCGGGGCGAAGGTCTTCACGCGCGAGCAG
>JAISEQ010000400.1 GCA_031264045.1 Deltaproteobacteria bacterium | reverse complement strand
CCACTATGCCTGATTCAGCATCTCAAACCATAGCTAGTAAAGTTTCACATCCTCAGACATGTTCAAAAACTTCCCCGGTCATAGTTGTCAGTGAAGTACCGGAAATTGCTGAAAACAGTCTGGAAACAAACATCAAAAGTGCATTTGGACAGATAGTTGATAAGGTTTACGTCTTACCGTTCCTTGGAAGAGGAACCAAAGTCTGGGCTGTTGCCGTTGCAGTTTACGACTCGAAATTCGTAAGGATCCGTTTCAGGCAGGCTGTCGGTAAAGACGCCGCAAACACGACGGTGGAGATTCCCCAGCTGCAGATCTAGAGACGAAAACCTAAACCGACCTGAGCCGCCGCGATCCTGACGTTCATGCACTCCTGCCGTTTGAACGAAACGTCCATTTCCCGGCGGACAGATCAGACGGAAAAAGGGGGGGACGGGAAGCCGAACGAGCTTGCGCATATCCCAGGGAACGGCTTTCCCCAACACGGGCGGACCGACCTTCCGTGCCTGACTCCGCCGACGGGAGCCCGCCTGTCCGCCGCTCTCAGCCCTGGGAACCGCTCACGTCGAAGGAGCCGTCGGAACTCAGCTCGAAGGACCTGCCGCAGCCGGTGCAGTGGTACGAGTCGGCCGGATCGTCCGATTTCCAGCAGTAGGAGGACCTGCAGACGTGGCAGTAGACCATGCCGTCGTTGCCGCAATAGGGGCAGGTTGCGGGGCCGCGCAGGAGCGATCCGTCCGCGGGGGCGGACGGAGCCTTCCCGTCGGCGTAGAAGTCGTCGGGGAGGGGGAAGGTGCCCTGGGAGACGTAGAGGCCGCCGGAGGGGGCGGCACGGTATACCACCAGGTACTTTCCGCCGGTCCTGCGGCATATCCCGTGGATGAACAGCCTGGGTCTGGCGGCACGCGGAGGGGCGTCCCCCGGCTTCACGAGCCGCAGGCCGTCCCTCATGGGCGCCTTCTCCAGGCTCACGGTCCAGTGGTCGGCCCCGTCCCCGGTTCCCGCAGCCCTGGAGGTGACCGCGACGGAGGCGCTCACCCAGGCGAACAGCTTCTCCATGCCCTCCCTCGTCACGTCCTCCAGGCTCACCGCGACGTCGGCGATCTCCGTGAGGCATCCGAACTCCGCCTCATCCCCGCAGCCCAGGGCCGTTATGGAGGGCCGGGGATGCATGTTCTTAAGCATCGACGCCGGTCCCCTCCACTCGTCCGTCGGCTCCCCATCGGTCAGGATGAACACCAGAGGCCTGTAGTCCCCCTTGCGATCGGAGGTGGTCCTCACCACCTCGCGGGTCATGGAGTCCAGACAAAGCCGCAGGGCCGTCCCCATGGCCGTGCCGGGACGGACGGAGAGGGGCGGGAGCCTCACGTCCTGGAGATCGGTCAGGGGCACGAGGACCTGGGCACCCGCCGCGAACGAGATGACGGAGACGTGCACCGTCTCCAGGGCGAAGGGGTTCTTCAGTAGGGTGCGGAGCATGTGCTGCACCCCCTCCTCCAAGCACTTCAGGGGCGGGCCTATCATGGACTCGGAAGTGTCCAGGAGGAGGTAGACGGGGAGGCGTCTGGCCATTTCTTCGCTCCTCATCGCGGGGGCCGGGGGCCGACGGGGGCTCCCGGCAGGGCTTCGGGGCGGCATGCCCGAAAGGGCGGCGGACTGCCGCCCGGGGCACGGGGACATGGGGCGGAGACGGCGGCCATCGCGCGGCACGGGAACTGGGGGCGGAGCTTTCGGGCACCGCGGCGCCCCCGGAAAAGCCTTCAGCCCCGGGACGGAAAGATATTCGTTCCTCCTGAAGCCCCATAACTGACTTGAAGGGTCTTCCGGCACCCGGGGCAGTCGAAGGTCGCGGCTCCGTAGCGGAAACAGTAGCAAGTCCTGCATTCTCCGCAGATGAAAATAGCGTCCGCCCCGCACCAGGGACATGCGGGAGATATGTCTAAGCTGACTCCGGTCAAAGCCGACGCCCTCGCCTCCCCGTCACTGTAGAAGCCGCCGGGGAGCGCGTGCGTTCCGACAAGGGAGTAGCAGCTCTGGCCTTCGGCAGGGGCGCGGTACACGGCGAGGTACTTCTTCCCCGTGCCGCAGCAGGTGACATGCAGGAAAATCCTGGCCCTTGCCTTGACGGGCGCGGGGTCCTCCTTCTTGACGAGCGTAATCCCCCGGCCCATCGGCACCTTGGAAAGATCGACGCGGCCTCCGCCGGAGGCCCTGGTCGAGGCCGCCAGGCTGCCGCTCACCCACCTGAAGAGGGAAAGGACGCTCTCCCCAGAAAGATCCTCCGCACGGACGGCATCCTGTCCAGATATCTCGCGGAGAACATCGAAGTCCGCCTCGTCCCCGCAGCCGACGGCTATCACCTCAGCCCCCGGCCTGCCCTCCCTGAGCTCACGGGCGGCGTCTCTCCAGCCGTCGGTGGGTTCGCCGTCCGTCATGACGAAGACCAGCGGCCTGTAGTCGCCCTTGCTCTCCGGGGTGCTGCGCCTGACGTCTTTCGCGATGGACTCCCGGCAGAGCTTCAGGGCCGCACCGAGAGCCGTGCCGGGCCTGACCTCGAGACGGGGCAGGACAAACGATCCCAGCTCGGAGAGCGGGACCGCGACCTCGGCCCTGGCGGCGAAGGTGATGACAGAGACGTGGAGGATCTCCATGGAGACGGGGTCGCGCCTCAGGGCGGCGGCCATGCGCCTGACTCCCTCCTCGACGCTCTCGAGCGGGCTGCCTATCATGGACTCGGACACGTCCAGGAGGAGGTACAGGGGGCGGCGTCTCAGCATCGTCTGTTGTCCTTACCGTTCTTCTCAGTAAACGCTGGGCGGTCGGAACGTCGGATACGCGGATTGAACGTTCCACGCGCGGACCGAAGCTCGTGAAAAGCGGGTCGAGAGGGATGATTCGGCGAACCGGAACCGGGAACGGCAGTGCGGAAACGCGGATTCGCGAAACGGAAAATCGGGATTGGCAAAGCGGAAGTCCGGACTCGCGGAAAAAACGCTGACCCGCGAACCGGAAACACGGATTCGCCGGCCGGAGGCGGTGCGCTAAACGCCAACCCGCAAAGCGCGGACGTGCGGATATGCCCCCGCGGACGAGGCTTGACCCCGCCGGACGCGGAACCGCGCGGGGCCGTCCGGGACCGCGCCGAGGCGGGCGGGAGGAGGACCCGTGAGCGCCCGCGGGCCCGGAC
>JAISEQ010000384.1 GCA_031264045.1 Deltaproteobacteria bacterium | reverse complement strand
GGGGGTCTCCCCTCCGGACCGCGTTCCGGGATCCCCCTGCGGGCAACGCGCGCCGCCGGTTCTGCCGCCCGGACGTCGCCTGATCCGTGTCTGTGGGATCCATGTTGTTGTTCCCGTTGATTCCTCTTTTATTTTCCGCAGATTCTTCTATCTGTCCCTGTGATTTTATCCGTTTTGCCGTCTTCCCCGTTGCGGAGCTCTTCCGGACCTGATCCCCCTTTACGTTTGACAGAGCTATAGTCCTGATTTCATTGAATTTTTTCGTTTTAAACTTCCCGCATGCCTCCCCTCCGGCCGCCGGGCCGGGCCTGGAAAGGCGGCCCGCAGGGTCCGGAAGCGGTCCCCGGGGCTGCGGCGGCGGAGCGGGCGGAAAGGCCCCGGGCCTCCGGAACGGTTCTGGGATTTCAGGTTCCCGGCGGCCCCGGGCGGTACTGCCGCCCCTGCGGGGTGAGGCCCGCGGAGGGCTTCCGGAGGCTCCCCGCCGGCACCCGGTTCAACAGAATAAAATAATGACTTGACAAAAAGAGCGTTTTGGTTTATTCGGTATAGACACGCGAAACCTGCCTTCACGGCCAACCCAAGTCTTCGAGTTCACCGATGAGAGATCCTGACAAGCCAGACACGTCCGCCGCCGCCAGCTCCCACGGGAGCTGCGAGTGTCCCCTGTGTCTCGCGGCCAAGCGCACCGGCTCCTTCCGCCTCCAGGCGCATGAGGAGCCCGGCCCCTGGTGCCGCCCTGCTGGCTCCCTCGTCTTGACCCGCTTTGTCCCGCCCGTGTAGAGGCAGGATCGAGCGGTTTTTTTTTGCCGGAAACCTGACCCCGCCGGGTTCCCGGTCCGAGTGCGGCGGCGGAGCGACCGGGCTGCCTTCGAGAGAGCCCGCCCGCCTGGGCCCGGAGGCCCCGCGGCCGACATTTTCCAGTGAGGAGGGGGAGGGTTTCGCCCTGCCCCCCCAGACTGATCCCAGGGCTGGGCCTCCCCTAGCCCGTCAACCCGGCCGGGGCCTCGGCGCCCGGGCCTGAGCCGCCCGACCCCGGTCTCCGGATCCCGTCCCAGACTTAGAGAGCCGACGGACACCCGCGAGAGCGTGGGGAGCGCCCCCCGCGTCTTGAAGAAGCTTCCCCGTGGCCGCATCAGGTCCACAGGAAGACCCCAATGGCCCGCGATAAAGGAAGTGACCGCCTTTCGCGCCCGCCCGCGCGCTCGTAAAGAGTCAGATTTTAATCATTTATTCGGCCGAATGCTCCATAAAGGCCGGCCCGATTTCCCAGGAGGTGGATCTTGGCCTTCCAAGTCAGCACAGTCAAGTACAGCGGGAAGATTAACGAAGTCCCGCTCGGCACGCAGAAGATTATCGTGGGCGGACAGTCAGCCTACAACTTCCACGATTTCGAGGGGACCTTCCCCCACAAGCCCATCGTAGGGCTGCAGGTCTGGGACATGGATCCCGGCGACTCCTACCCCGCCCCCCTGCAGGAGGCCTTCAAGGGCGTCCTCGGCGACCCCGCCGCGTGGGCTAAGAAGTGCGTGGAGTACGGCGCCCAGATAATCTCCCTGCAGCTCAAGAGCTCCGATCCCAACGACCTCGACACCCCGCCCGAGAAGGCGGTCGAGGTGGTGGGCAAGGTACTTGCCGCCATCGACGTTCCCCTCATCGTCATGGGCGTCGACAACAAGGACAAGGACGTGGAGACCCTGTCCAAGGTCGCCGAGGCCCACAGCGGGAAGAACCTGGTCATCGGACCGGTCACCGACAAGAACTACAAGCAGCTCGGCGCCCAGGCCCTGGCCTACGGCCACACCATCGTCGCCAAGTCGCCCATCGACGTCAACCTGGCCAAGCAGCTCGATATCCTCCTGATGGATCTGGGCGTCAAGGCCGACAAGATCCTCGTCGACCCGACCATCTCCGGTCTGGGCTACGGCCTCGAGTACACCTACTCCATCATGGAGCGCCTGAACATGGCCGCCCTGCTCCAGGCCGACGACAAGCTCCAGCAGCCCATCATCGCCATCATCGGGGACGAGACCTGGAAGGTGAAGGAGTGCCAGCTGCCGACCCAGGGCAACGAGACCATGGGCGACCAGCAGTGCCGCGCCGTCCTGATGGAGGTAACCACCGCCGTGTCCTTCCTGGCCGCCGGCGCCTCCGTCATCCTGTGCGCGCACCCCGGCGCCCTGAAGCTCACCCAGAGCTACATCAACGCGGCCGTCGACGGCGGCGCGATTGCGGACCCGGGCGTGGGCGAGATCCCCATAACCCAGATCCCGTAGCGGGCGCAGATCCCCCTCAGCCCCGGGAGCCGCAGGCTCCCGGGGCTTTCCGGCCGGGCCGCCTCCGTCGGCCCGCCCGGTCACAGTCCCCTTAAAAAGCCGTGCCCCCCGCTTCCCGCCTTCGGTGCGGGCGGGCCCATCTGAGCAGCCTGTCCGGACCGGCCCGTCCCTTAGCTGGACGGCCCGGAAGCGCGGGCCCGCACCGGGTCCCGTTCCGCCTAAGCTTCATCTGCGAGGAAGACCATGAGCGAAGACAAACCGAAAGAGGCCGCCCCGGCCCCCGAGGCTGGCGCCGACAAGCCCAAGGTCTCGGACACCCCCATAGCCGACGGCATCATAGACGACACCGACCGCGTCCACGTGCGCATCCCCAGGTACTAGGGGGAAGCGGCTTCCGGGCCGCGCCCGCCCCGCCCGAGGCGCGGGGGCGCCGGCCCCGTGCTTTCCAGAGCCCAAGTCCATTCTCCGAGTCCCAGCCGATGCCCAGCCACTTGTCGGGGGGCTGGCCGCCCCCCGGAGGATTCACTCCTCGCCCGACCGGCCACGGGCAAGACGCGAGGGAGGCCGAGAGCCGAGCCCTAGCGCCTGTCCCCGGGCCTCGACGGCCCGCCTGAGGCGGGCCGCATAAGATATCGATCGAGCGGTCCTCACGTGCCGGGCCATCCCCGGGGCGGCGCAGGCCCTGCCTCCTTAGAAAACGCGCAAGCCTCCGTGTTTGCACTAGAGTATACCGCAACCCTCCCCGCTGTTCCGGGGGGGGGATTCCATGAAGGAGTCAGTTAATGTCTGAATCTACGAACCCGAAAGTGGCCGTGCCAGACCAGGTGTCCATCGACTCGGCCACTATCAAGATGCTTC
>JAISEQ010000373.1 GCA_031264045.1 Deltaproteobacteria bacterium | reverse complement strand
CGGCGGGGACTGCGGGATCCTCGTCAAGACCTTGCGATGCCCGCGTATCCTCCGAAAGGCGGTATTCAGCTTCCCCGTCGAGCTTCTCTCCCAGGACGACCGTCTCTTCTTCGGGTCCGACCTGATCCGTAAGGGTCGCCGTCGGCTCCTCATCCGCGTCGGAGTCCCGTGCCGTGAGGGCGACCGTCTCTTCTTCGGGTCCGGCCTGATCCGTAAGGGTCGCCGTCGGCTCCTCATCCGCGCCGGCGTCCCGTGCCGTGAGGGCGACTGTCTCTTCTTCGGGTCCGGCCTGATCCGCAAGAGTTTCTTCCGGCTCCTCATCCGCGCCGGCGTCCCGCACCGTGAGCGCGATCGGCTCATCTTCGGGTCCGGCCTGATCCGTAAGAGTTTCTTCCGGCTCCTCATCCGCGCCGGGGGCACGCATCGCGAGGGCGCCCGGATCACCTTCGGGTATGGCAGGTTCCGTCAGGGTTGCCGCCCGCTCATCCTCCTTCCCGACGTCATCGGCCAGATCCGTCAGGATTGCCGCCCGCTCCTTCTCCTTCCCGATGCCGCCGGCCAGCTCCGTGAGGGTTACCGCCTGCTCTTCCTCCTTCCCGACGCTGTCGGCCAGCTCCGTGAGGGTTGCCGCAGGTTCCCCGTCCGCGCCGTCGGCCAGCTCCGTGAGCGCGACCGGCTCATCCTCGGGTATGACCGGAGCCGTGAGGGCTGCCGGCTCCTCTTCCTTTCCGGGGACATCGGTCTGATCCGGGAGCGCGACGGGCCCGTCCTTCATGGCCGCCCGCTCGGCGGGGGCGGCCGTCGTCCCGTCCGAGGGAGCGGACGGGCCAGTCCGGTTCAGGGGCAGCTCCGGAGGTTCCAGGGCTTCCGTGAGCGCCAGGGGCTCGCTGTCGTCCGAATCCGCCCCCGGCGTCACGGTCTCGGTGAGCGCCAGGGGCTCGTCGTCGGGTGGGCTTGAGAGGGCGGCCATTATGTCCTCGTCCGAGAGCTCGCTCATGAGCGAGAAGGTGACGGGCTCCCTGGGCCGGGGCTCGGCCGGGGGGGGTGTAGGCGGAGGGGGCGGCTCGAGGGGGAAGAGCCTGCCGGTGGCGCGGGAGAGTGCTTCCTTGAGCGGTATGGCCTCCTTCCTGCGCGAGGCGGGGGTAGGGGCGGACGCCGGTTCCGGGGAAGGCGCCGGAACTGGCTCCTGCGGAATGCCACGGGGGCTTCCGGGAGCGCTCCCGGAGAGGCTGAATAGGCCCTCGGCGTCCTCCTTGAGGCGGAAGATGTCCCCGCTGGTTATCAGATCGCGCATGACCGCCATGATGGCCCCCCTGTAGGCGGGGGTGTCGTAGGTGTAGCTCAGCTTGAGGCGGTTCACGTTCTCCGGGGTGATCTCGCCCTCGAAGCCGGGGCCCGGGGTCATCACCGAGGCGTAGCCCTCGGTCTCCCTCAGGATCCTCTTCCAGAGCTCGGGCGGGACCCTCCTGGAGGCGATGATCTGGCGGGCGGTGCGGCGGGTCTCCGACTGGAACGCCACCAGGTCGTCGTAGAGGCTTTCTGTGGGCTGGGGGGCGGCGTACCGGCGCAGGGAAGGCCTGAGCTCCGGGTCGGTGCAGACCCCGTTCTCGGCGAGCCAGCTGGAGTAGTCCGCCCAGTTGAGCTGCCAGCGGACGGCGGTGGTGACCCTGTAGGTGTTGTCGTCCACCACCTTGGTGTTCACCTGCCTGTTCATGAAGGTGAAGTTCAGGAAGGCTGTCAGTTCGTCGCTCATGTGCCTTTCCTGCGGCAGGGAGGGTGTCCCGGGGGGGGCGCCGCCTGCGGATCGGATTGAGGAAATAGACGCCTATTTAGATAATGTTAACATGTTTTGAAAAAAAATCCAACACAATCTGCTTAATTCTGCCTCATTCTGGGTCCGCAGGGCGGGGAGCCGCAGGCTCTCGGGCCGAAGTCCGGCGCGTCCGGCCATGAAACGGGCGCGAGGCAGGCGGAAGCGGGGAAAAGGGACGGTTTGGGGGGACGGGAAGCCGGGGACGGGAACGGCGCCGGGAGGGGGAAGAAGCAGGGGAAGGAACAGGTGAAGGAACGAACGCGGTAATCGGGGATTCCGGGAGGCAGGAGGGGTGCGTATGCGTTCCGGGCCGGTACCGGGCGGCGCAGCGGGAGGCGGGACGGAAGTCTTCGGGTGTCGTAGGTGCGGGGTGGGCCCAGGAAATTCCGCTGACGGGGTGTCCTGGGTGCCCTGGGAAGGGAAGCGGGCGGGGAAGGTTCCGGGGCCGTTCCTCCCCGCCCGGGGTGCCGGTCGCCGGGTCGTTTCCGGAGGGGCGGAGACCGTCGCGGCGGCGGCTGACATTTCCTGGAAACGGGGGAGCCCGGCGGGGTTCCGGGGCGGGGTCCTTGCCCGGCGCCCTTCAAAACCGGGAGCAAAAGGACTATACTTGAAATCGGGCTGAACCCTTCCGGCTGCGTCCGGAGGTGGAGCCGCCCCCCACGATTTCACGTTCAGCCTCGGTTCCGGGCACCTGCGGGCCGGTTCGTCTTCCCGGGAAGCCCCGTCTGGGGATGCCTTGCGTTTTCCGGGGGTTTCGCCCCTCCTGTTTCCCCGTCTCCGCCGCCTCATCCCTCCGGGCTTCTTCTTTGAGCCGTCCCGGTCGATTTTCGGCCTCCGCCGGGACAGGGGCCGCCGCGTTCCGGGAGGATTTGCGGCCGGCCGCCCTCCTGGCCTGCGGGAGGAGCGGCTCGCGGGCATCCCGGTCCCGCCGCGGAGGGGAGGACGGGCGCACGCCTCGGACTGATGCGCTTCATTGGCAGGTCAGCCGGACTTGAAGCCTCTCCCGGGGGCCGGAAACCCCGGCGGACCGAACGCGCGGAGTTCCGGCCCGGCGACGGATACGCCCCGACGGCTGCGGCCGCATAACCAGTTTTCACGGAAAGGAGGGCGAGATCCCCCCCCGCGGCAAGCCGCCGGGTTTCCTCGCGCACTATCATTATGAAGTCGGCTCTGAAACTGGCCGCCTGTGCGGCACTCGCGCTGGGGTTGGCCGCTTGCGGCGATGCCAGGCTGGACACCACGGACGCCAATGCCTTCGCGGCCAGTATCCAGAAGATGTACGACTCCACGAAGGGCACGGCGAGGGAGGACTTCCAGAAGTACTTCTTCATCGCCATGAACGGACGGAGCGATCTCATCACGATGAGCGTCCTGAACGGCGGGGAGATAGCCGGGCTAGCCGCGTTCTTCAACGCCATGAGGGAGAAGAAGCGCCCGGAGGATCTGGCGGCGCTGAACGGCCTCACGGCCGGCGAGGTGGTGGAGCTGGGCCGCGGGCTGAAAATCACCTACCTGGAGGGCCGCCTCCAGGAGCTCCGGCGCGACATCGACCAGCTTCGGGACACGGCCGGCTTCTACTCCGGATACCTGGAGCAGCTGGACAGGGTGACCGTGACCGCCGTCTCCGTGGCCGAGCCCTCGGCGGGCGGGGAAGGCAGGACCGGCACGGCCAAGCTGACCGTGACGGTCAGGAACGGCTCGGATCTGGAACTGATCGGCCTCCAGCGCCCCGGCGGGGTAACCCCCTGGACCGCCGAGATCTCCCTGGGCGAGAGCCGCCTGAACGTGCCGGTCGCTTCCGGCGACTTCACCGGCCCGGACGGGGCGCCGGCCTTCCCGGTGGCCCCCGGCCAGGAGAAGAGCCTGACGCTCGTGGCCGACGTCGCTCCGGCCGACTGGCCCTTCCCTCCCGAGATCCCGCTCGGGGCCGCATTCCCGGAGGGCATCGAGGCCTGCCTGAAAGGCTACGAGAAGGTCCCCGGCGCCAGGGACACCTTCCTCCGGATGCAGGTCGTCGAGAGGCACCACGCCAGGCTGACCCAGGAGCTTTCGGACACCAAGATCTAGAGAGGGGAAGGCCACGCCCCGCGCCCGAAGTTCCCGCGCCGCAGACCACCGCGCCGGCAGGCGGCGCGGGGCCGGAGTCGTTGGAGTCCCCCGGACTCCCGCGGGTCTGCGCCCGTCGTCCGAGAACTTTCGCATGCCGTCCGGGAATCCGCAACCTGCCGTCCTGGAATACGTTCCTCCCGTCCTGGAATCCGTTCCCCCCCCGTCCGCGAAGAAGGCCGCCTTTCGCTGACGGGGTTTTTCATGCAGGGGGGGCATGTTCCCCGGGCCGGCGGCGTTCGGCCTTCCGCCCTGCTGGAACGGGAGGCGGGCGTCCCACCCCTGCGGGATTGGGGGACGGGAGCCGTCCTGAAGGGCGGCATGCGGGGTTTTTGGGGATGGCGGCGCGTTCGGGTTCGGCCGGGCCGGTTAACTGCCGCCTGGGAATCGGCGCACGGAAGCAGTCACCGCACGGAACGAGGACTTGCCCGCTCCCGTCCGGACTGTCTCAGCACGTCCCGTGCCGCGAGCCAGCCTGTCCTGGCCCGGATCCGGCTGCCGGAACCCCTGCTGCGGCAAGGCCCGGAACCGCTCCAGCCTGCTCCCGAAAGCTGCGTCGGCCTGCGTTTCCTGAGTCGCCTCGGCCCGCTTCCTTCGCTACCTCAGCCTGCTGTTGTGCCTCATGTTCTCGTGGGCCTCGAAGTAGCTGGGGCAGTTAGAGTCGTAAAGATCGGGATTGTAGCACTCCTTGGGGATGGGGCCGCTGAAACTGGGGTTCACGTACCTGCGTTCGTTGTCCTGCCTGCGGCTGTCCTGCCTGCGGCCGACGTCCTGCCTGCGGCTGTCCTGCATGCGGCCGGCGTCATGCCTGCGGCTGTCCTGCCTGCGGCCGGCGTCTTGCCTGCGGCTGTCCTGCCTGCGGCCGGCGTCTTGCCTGAGGCTGTTCTGCCTGCGGCCGGCGTCTTGCCTGCGGCTGTTGTGCTTGCGGCCCGTGTCATGCCTGCGCTTGTCGCGCTTGCGGTCGCTTAGGTCGCTGCCATACCTGCCGTTGTCTCTGCTGTCCTGGTCATATCTGTTGTGGTTTTTGCGGTTTTCCGCATACTGGACGGGGACCCCGGTGAAGTCCGTGCTCCCCGGGGAGAAGGCCGTCTGGGCCGAAGCCGCAGGCTGTGACCGGTCTGCCCTCAAGATGTCGGCCATGCCGAAAAGCATGAGGGCCGCGATCGCGAAAACTGCTGGAAGCTTCGGGAAACAGTTCTTCTTTGGCCGAGTCATTGCTCGCTCCTTACTGACCTGCCCTGCGTGCCTGGCGTGTTTTGCCCGCCTGATCACGATGCATCCGGCTCAGGGCGTGGCCGGTTGCATCCCGTTCTACGTCCCCCCTCTTCAAGAACAAGCTGGAAAGCATAATTTATGCCAATATAAAATCCGCTCGGGTTAAGGACTGGTGGCCAACCGGAGTCTTGAGAGGGGAAATGCTCCGGAAAACTGCGGGAGCAGCGCTTTGATGCCGTAAAGCGCAAAGCGGGAGGTTATGGAAAATACGGTAATTCGTTGTTCGGAAGGCAAGTCCTGGTGCTTCACTCGCTGGATACCGAAGCATCTTTAACTCCCGATTCGTTTGCCGATTATACCTTGTGAGAAAAGAATGTCAAATAGTTGCCATTCATAATGAGCAATCAGATAAAGCATATGATGGAAAACATGTCCAGGAGGCCTACCTGCAGAAGTCAATGTTAGTATGATATCATGGAACCCTTTCCAGGCAGGTTCAGATGTAATGAAATCTCGGCGGAATTGATCGTACAGGGACCAGCAGGCGATCTGGAGAGGGAGAGCGGTGTCTTTGCGATGGAGAGACGGAATCTCGGGAAAAGCGGAACGGGGATACGGCATACGGGAAACCGTTCGGCCTCCGGGGAGGGGCGCGACGGTTCGCCGTCCGCCTTATCCGGAACGCGGGAGGTCCGTAGCCCAGCGGCCGAGGTCCGCCGGAAGGGGGACTGGAGGTTCATGTCGCCCGGGTTAATCGGCGGCTGGCCGCCTGCCTGTAGTGTCGACCGTCCTTGATGCCTGGGGACTGTGTGGCCTCCTGACAGACACGGGACTCCTGACAGACGCGGGCCTCCTGACAGACACGGGACTCCTCACAGACCGGGGCCTCCGTAGGACCCGTCTGAGCAGTTTTTATACGGTGCGACCCAGATCTGCCCGTTGGCCCGCCGTTTTCCTGCAGGCCGGAGGGGCCCGACACGCTGGAGGCAGGAGAGCGCCTGCCGGCAGACGGCCCGGGAAATACGGGGAGGAGGACTGTCCGGTACGAAGCCGCCGCCGGCTCGGAAGGGTAGAGAAGAATGAGGGGAGGGCAGAGAAGAATGAGGGGAGGGCAGAGTAGAATGAGGGGAGGGAGGCGGGGAACGGACTGGCGGCTGAGCGGGCGTAGTGCGAAACGGAGCTGTTGCGGACCGGAAGCTTTAGATAAGGCATTGACAAGGCGGTGACCTGGTGCCGGAAAGGGGTCTCGGGTCAAGGCCGGTTTTATGTTCAGTCCAGGCGGAGATGACTTTTGCCGTCGGGTCGGGGCCGGGTTAATGGTGACCTTGGCTCCGGGTCATGGCCCGGACAAGGCGGGTGGAGGGGGTTTATGACAAGAGGCGTGCCGGGCTCGGGTTTGAGCCGGACGGAGAGGAACCTTGCTTTCGGATCGGGGTATGTTTGCCACAGGGCTGACGTCTGAAGGAGGGCCCGTCCTAGGCAGGCGAAGAGGGGCGGGCAGATGCCGGGCTGGGTCCGGGTTCGGGCCTGGATGAACGGGACGTTGAGCTTGGTTCGGACCTTGACGGACGGTTATCTTGGACTTGGGGCAGAGCCCGCGCATGGCGAGGGAAGGAGAGGGAGCTGGTGCCTGGTGGTTCGGGATCAAGTCAGAATAGTTAACTTGCTCTCGGGAAGGGGTCGGGTTGATGGTGGCCGGAGTTCCGGGACAGGTCTGGGGCAAGGCGGAGCTGGGGGACTGACCTGGTGCCGTTCCGGGCTCAGAAGCGGTCCGGGTTGACGAGGACCATGAGCTCGAATCGGGGCAAAGCAGACGGTGGCCTCGGGTCAGGGCAGGGCCATGGCAAGGAGGGTTAAGCGGGACAGCATGGAGGTGGCCAGCCATTAGCCTGTGCCGGGCAAGATGACCTTGCCCTCGGGTCAGGGCCAGGGCCGGGCGGACGGTGACTTGGCTTCGGGCAGGGTCCGGGCAAGACGGGGGAAGGGGAGAGAGCTGGTGCTGGGGTGCCGGGAACAAGCTGGAAAACGATTGAGGTTGATGTTATGATAGGCCTAAATCTGGCTTCCGGGCTGACGGGCGGTCGGGTCGCTTCGGACTCATGTTCTCCATGGACAGGCCGGTGAAGGTTGCCGGTCAGCCGGTCTCTTTCCGGGTGGTACCGCCTTCACGGGGAAGGGCTGGCCACACGGTTCCCAGTCACCAGATCTTCTGCCGGGTGTCGCCTGGCGGAGACGGTGGAACCGATGGGGCTGGCCCGGATATAAAAGTAGCTTTTGACCGCAAGACCGTCAGACAGCAAAAGCAGGCTTGCCAGAAGACTTTTGTTTCCGTATCTGGCGTTCGAATATTCATCTGTGACCGTTCAGCCATCACGCCGATGAAAATCCGACATCATGCATGACTCTGAGGGCCAGCTTGAGAGAAATGACCAGGATACTGACGGCGTGTTCGTGGATAATATGCAGCTGAAGAAGTCCGCCGACACGCGCTTACCCCGCGAGCAGCAGTTTGCCGAGATCAGAGGCGAGCTCAAAAGCATCGCCAGGGACTTCGGCATATCGGTCTTCGCACTCGCCCGGCTCAGACGGTCTGACAGGTTCTGTCAACTGAACCAGGATCCGGTGCTTACGGATCTCCGCAACAGCGGAGCCATCGAGCAGGACGCGGACATTGTGATTTTCATGACGAGACGCGCCCTCAGAAGTGACAGGAAAAAGTCAAAAGACAAGAAAGACGGCATCATGCAGGATAGTCCGAACTGCACGGACGATGAAGGGGATGACGGCGAAGATTTCGGCGACGGCAAACGCTCTGACATCTCCGAGAAGGAGAAAGGGCAGGATAAGCTCCTGATCAGGAAGCACAGGACCTGGCCTGCAGGCACGGTAAAGCTCAGGTTTCTGAAGAAGTCCGCGAAGCTTATTCCGCTATGGCAGACGGCTCTGGTACTGATCGGCTCAGGTTCACGAGGTGGCGCATATGGAAACTGCTGAAGAACATATGCAGAAAATCGGCACCAACATAGTCAACTTCTCGGAACTGAGGAACGAAGGCTACGTCTACGTGGACAAGACCGAATTTGTCCACGAACTTCTTTCCGGCCCCGACAAGCGTCTTTTCCTTTCACGTCCAAGGCGGTTCGGCAAGACTCTGCTGATCGACACCATCGAGGAAGCGGCGGTCGGCAGGAAGGAGCTCTTTGCCGGACTCGCCATAGACAGGTTGCGCAAGGCAGACGAGTGGCCCCGTTCGCACGTGCTGAGGATAGGCATGAGCCGTTTTGGCGATGACCCGGCCTTGCTGGACAGGACACTTGCGAGCTACATGCACTCTTTTGCTTCGCGAAGAGGATTTACCATTACAGCGCAGGATTCAGCCAACAGCCTTGCAGAAGTAATCGAGACTCTTTCCTGGAATTACGCCGATATTCCGATAATCACTAACAATATCCGAACGAAAGATGTAGTAATTGCTAACCGCAGTAAGATTATCGTCCTGATCGATGAATATGACGCTCCGATAATCAACAACATCACGAATCAGTACAAACTGGATATCGCTAAACAGACACTTCACGGTTTCTACAACGCCTTGAAATCATGCGACAGCATGATCGAACGCGTTTTCATAACAGGAATTACTAAATTTTCACAACTGTCAGTATTTTCGGCAATGAATAATCTCAGTGACATCACTTTCCAGCCAGAGTACGCGACAATATGCGGATTTTCTCTCGAAGAAATACAACAATACTATTGCCATCATCTTAATATAGCTTTATCTGACTTTCAGAAACACAAAGAATTCGGATCCGCTTTCACCCTCAAAATGCTCATGGAACGTATCGAAGACTGGTACGATGGCTACAGCTGGAACGGCATGGAACGTGTAATCAATCCTTTATCTTTGCAAAATTTACTAAGATATCGTAAATTTGATAATTTCTGGATAAGATCTGGAGGCATGAATTTTTTAAACCAGATGAATATCAAAAATGATATTTTTAATAAAGTTTTTGACGGAAACGTAAAATTCAGCGGAAGTTTGGATATTCAGGACGTAGGTGATGTTGACCCGCTGGCTTTGATGCTCCAGACAGGATATCTTACCTTGCGCAGGCGGCAGGAATATGATGAATACTCGAAGCTTTACCTCACTGTGCCGAACAGGGAAGTCGGCATGACGATCATGAAGAATTACGTTGACAACTACATAATGCCTCTGGTGTCTTCTGAAAAGGATATTTTCAATTCCGTCAGTTCAAGGGAATTCTGCAACGCTTTCTGCCAAGGAAAAATGGATCGCGCCGCAGAACTTCTACAAGGTTTTCTCAGCGTAATCCCTTACTCGTTGCATGAAAAAATGGAATCACTCTACCACGTCATCCTGATGTCCATTTTTGAGATGTCGGATATCGAAGTCGATCCGGAACATAACATAGCTGGAGGCATTATTGATCTGGTGGTCACGACTCCGGACAACAGCATTTTGGTAACGGAAATCAAATACGCCAAATCGGACGATATCGATACCGCCGATCTTCCTTCGGCATCAGTAATATCAGATAAGGATGAAAAGAAGCTTGATTCTTGCGTCAAAGCCGCTTTCAGGCAAATCTTAGAAAATAAATATCTCCTGCCTTATGTTGGCAGCCGGACTCCTGTACGTGCCGTAGCGGTAGCAGTGTGCGGAAGGACTCGTGTCAGGATCAGAAGCGTTCCCGCAGAAGAGCTTATCCGGAGGGCGCAGGAATTCCTTAGAGACGCGAGTTGCGGGGAAGCCGGAGTCGTCCCAGTTGCGCGAGGTGATGAGACTCCGCAGAATCCCCGACCGCCCAGGCAAAGATGCCCCAGGCGGTAGGAAGGAAGTACGCATGACGAACTCGAACACTCAGCAGACCCCTGAAATAGGCATCGACATATCCAATTTTTCTCATCTGCGAAACGAAGGCTACGTCTATAGTCGACAAGACAGAATTCGTCCATGAAATTCTTTCCGGTCCCCGTCCGAACATTTTCCTTTCCCGCCCCAGACGCTTCGGACAAACGCTTCTGATCGATACCCTGGAGGAGGCGGCAGTCGGCAGGAAGGAGATCTTTGCCGGACTCGCCATAGACAGACTGCGCAAGGCAGACGAGTGGCCGCGTTTCCACGTGCTGAGGATAGGCATGACCCGTTTTGGCAACGACCCGGCCTTGCTGGACGGGAACATTGCGAGCTTCATGCACTTTTTTGCTTCGCAAAAAGGATTTTCCATTACTGCGCAGGATTCAGCCAACAGCCTTGCGGAAGTAATCGAGACTCTATCCTGGAATTACGCCGATATCCCGATAATCACTAACAATATCCGAACGAAAGACGCAGTAATTACTGACCGCAGTAAGATTATCGTCCTGATCGACGAGTATGACGCACCGATAATCAACAATATCATGAATCAGGATCAATTGGATATCGCTAAACAGACACTTCACGGTTTCTACAATGCCTTGAAATCATGCGACAGCATGATCGAACGCGTTTTCATAGCAGGAATTACCAAATTTTCACAAGTGTCAGCATTTTCTGTAATGAACAATCTCAATGACATCACTTTCCAGCCACGATACGCGACAGTATGCGGATTTACTATTAAAGAAATAGAACAAAGCTATTCCTAGCACCTTGTAGACGTTTTGTCTGATTTTAGGAAAGACAAAGAATTCGAATTCTCCTTCACCCGCAAAATACTTGTTGAACGTATCGAAGACTGGTACGACGGGTACAGCTGGAACGGTAAGGAACGCGTAATCAATCCTTTATCTTTGCTGAATTTACTTATAGACCATAAATTTGACAATTTCTGGATTAGAACTGGAGGCATGAATTTTCTGAAACAGATGAATATTAAAAATTATATTTTAACTAAAGTTTTTAACGGGAGTGTAAAATTCAGAGGAAGTTTGGATATCCAGGACGATGGCGATGTTGACCCGCTGGCGTTGATGCTCCATACAGGATATCTAACCCTGCGCAAACGGCAGGAATCCGATGAAAACTCGAAGCTATACCTCACTGTGCCGAACAGGGAAGTCTGTACGGCGATCATGAAGAATTACACCGACAGCTGCATAACGCCTCTGGTATCTTCTGGAAATGATATTTTCAATTCCGTCAGTTCCAGGGAATTCTGAAACGCTTTCTGCCAGGGGAAACTGGATCGCGCCGAGGAACTCCTGCAGGGATTTCTCGGCGTAATACCCTTCTCGCCGCATGAGAAAATGGAATCCTTCTGCCACGCCATTCTGCTGTCCATTTTCAAGATGTCGGATTGCGAAGTCGATCCTGAACAAGACACAGCTGGAGGCATTATTGATCTGGTGGTCACGACTCCGGACAACAGCATTTTGGTAACGGAAATATAATACGCCGAACCGGACGACATCGATACCGCCGTTCCTCCTTCTGCATCAGTTATATCAGACAAGTACGAAAAGAAGCTTGATTCCTGTGTCAAAGCCGCTTTCAGACAAATTTTAGATAATAAATATTTCCTACCTTACATCGGAAGCCGGACTCCTGTCCGAGCCGTAGCGGTAGCCGTGTGCGGCAGGACCCGTGTCAGGATCAGAAGCTATACCGCAGAAGAGCTCGTCAGGAGGGCGCATGAATTCCTGGGAGACGTGAGCTGAGGGAAAACAGGAGCGGTCACCCGGTAGCGCACGGGAACGAACCTGCGCAGAACCCCCGAACGCCCGGACACAGACGGCCCAGTCGTTATCAGTTTGTTGAGGAACCCTAAATCTCCGTGACCGGAACATCCTGAGCCTTCGGGACATCCTGAACCTCCGGGACATCCTGAGTCTCCTGAGCTTACGGAACCTCTGGAACCTCCGGGACATCCTGAGTCTCCTGAGCTTACGGAACCTCTGGAACCTCCGGGACAACCGGAACGTCCGGAACCTCCGGGACAACCGGAACGTCCGGAACCTCCGGGACAACCGGAACGTCCGGAACGTCCGGAACGTCTCCGGAACCTCCGGGACAACCGGAACGTCCGGAACGTCCGGAA
>JAISEQ010000367.1 GCA_031264045.1 Deltaproteobacteria bacterium | reverse complement strand
CTTTCCGCCCTTCGGCCTCGACGGCATCCGGCCTTTCCGCCCTTCGGCCTCTACGACATCCGGCCTTTCCGGCCTTCGGCCTCTACGGCATCCGGCCTTTACGGCCTTCGGCCTCTACGGCATCCGGCCTTTACGGCCTTCGGCCTCTACGGCATCCGGCCTTTCCGGACTTCGGTCTTTACGGCATCCGGCCTTTCCGGACTTTCAGGATTCCTCGGCTTCCCGGCCATTCCGGACCCGGCGGCCGTTCCGGGACTCCGGGTCTTCCCCCGGACTTCCCGGCCTTCCTGCCCGTTTCGGAAGGGACCGACGGCCTGCGGTTCCGGGTCCGCCCGAAGCTCCCGGATCCTTCCGAAGCTTAAGGGAATCCCTTGGCTCCCGGGCCGCCAGGGCTCAGAGCCGCCGGTTCCCGGCGCAGCTCTTCATTCCGGCCGCCTGCGGGCGGCCGCCTGTTTCCGGGTTCGGGTTCTCCCGGTCCCTCCGGAGACGGGAAACGCCCCGCGGGGCCTCAGGTGCACGGCAATGAGCAGGTTCGGAGATGGCTGGAGGACCGCGGGCATACTGGCGCCGCTGTCCGCGCTTCCGACCCCCTACGGGGCGGGGGATCTGGGGCCGGAGGCGGAAAAATTCGCGAAGTTCGTCCGCAGGGCGGGCGGGAGCCTCTGGCAGATCCTGCCGCTGAACCCGACGGCGCCGTCTTTGGGCAACTCCCCGTACTCGGCCTTCTCCGCGTCGGCCGTCTGGGAGCTGTACGCGAGCCCCGAGACCCTCTTCGAGGACGGGCTCCTGGACCGTTCCGACCTGAGGGGGCTGGAGATCCCTCCGGGAGGCAGGGTGGACTACCCGAGAGCCGCCTCGGCCAAGAGGGAGGCCCTGGACAGGGCCTTCAGGAAGTCCGAGAGGGGACTTCTGGACTCTCCGGGGTTCGGGGGGTTCATGGACATGAACCGCTCCTGGCTGGACGACTACGCCCTCTTCATGGCGGCGAAGGAGCGCTTCGGGGGGACCCCCTGGACCGGATGGCCGCGGGGCCTGAAGGATCGCGAGGACGGGGCCTTGAAGGCCTGGGGCACGGATCTGTCCCGGGAGATACTGAGGGTGAAGTTCGGGCAGTGGAGGCTCTTCGACCAGCTGATGAGGCTCAAGGCCCGCCTGGCCGACATCGGCGTGGGCCTGATAGGGGACGCGGCCTTCTACGTGAACCACGACTCCTCCGACGTCTGGGCCGGCAGGCGGCTCTTCAGGCTGGACCCCGAGGGCGGGACCGCGCTCATGGCGGGCGTGCCCCCCGACTACTACTCGGAGGACGGCCAGCTCTGGGGGAACCCCGTCTACGACTGGCCGAGGCACCGGGACGACGGCTACGCCTGGTGGACCCACCGGATACTCCACAACCTGGGGCTTTTCGACTGGGTCAGGCTGGACCACTTCAGGGCCTTCGCGGCATGCTGGACGGTGCCGGCCGACGGCAGGACCGCCCGCTCCGGCGGGTGGTCCCCCGGACCGGGGCTGGATCTCCTGGGCCGCGTGGACCCCGGCCGCAGCCTGAACGTCATAGCCGAGGACCTGGGCTTCATCACCCCGGACGTGACCGAGCTGAGGCGCGCGAGGGACTTCCCCGGCATGAGGGTCATGCAGTTCGGGGCGGGCGACCCCGGCGGCCTCTCCAGCCACTGCCCGTTCCGGATAGAGCCCGACAACGTCTGCTACTCGTCCACCCACGACTCCAACACCTCCCGCGGCTGGTACCGCACGGAACTGGACCCGGCGGGAAGGCGGGCGCTGGAGCTCCTCTGCGGCCGGGACCTTGACGAGGAGCTGGCCGCCCGGGCCATGATAGGGCTCACCTGGACTTCCCCGGCGGCCATAGCCATGACCACCGTCCAGGATCTCCTGAACCTGGACGAGGGCCACCGCATGAACCTCCCCGGCTCCCCCAGCGGCAACTGGGAATGGCGCCTGGAGAGCTTCGCCGCCCTGGACGACCGCGTGGCCGGCGGGCTCTCCGAACTGGGCGCCGTCTCCGGACGCGACGGCTGGTCCCATCCGAACACGCTCTCCTACGAGGCTGCCGCCGCCCCCTCCGGGCCTCCGGAGGGATAGGGGGCTCCGGATCCGACCGGTCCCGTCCCGGCCCGCCCAGGATCCGGCCGGAACCCGCCCCTGCCCGGAAAGGCCGGCTTCCCTTCAGCCCGGCAAACTGTGTTACTATGCGGCAGGAAATCTTCAGGGCCTCCGGGGGGTGATTTTTCCTCCCGGGGGCCTTTTGAAGCAGGGCCTCCGGAGGGATCGGGATCCTGACCCGCCTCCCGGCCCGGCGGATTTTTCCCTCCCGCCCCGGCATTTCGGCCTCCGGGCGCCGGGGCCCCTCACGCCCCGGCATTTCGGCCTCCGGGCGGCCGGGGCCCCTCACGCCCCGGCATTTCGGCCTCCGGGCGGCCGCGGCCCCTCCCGTTGAGGTCCGACGCTTCTCCGGGCCATTCCGCCCCGTCAGAGGCCAAAAGACATATTAGACCCCCGTCAGAGGCTAAAAGACATATGAAGACCTTCGCAGAACTCCACCGCCGCCTGATAGGGCTCGTCTCCGGCCTGGACGGGGAGGTCTGGGACAAGCTCCTGGCCTCCCTTAACCCCCCCGGGGAGATCCCCCGGGACTCCCTCATCCAGGATCTGGCCTTCAGGGACGCCAAGGCCCTGGGGGGATACGTGCCCGATCTCCGGAACGTCATGAAGGGCACCTCCCCCAAGTCGCTTTCCCCGGAGGAGTACCAGGCCTTCTGCGGTATAGCCGCCCTCTACAACCTGGCGGCCAGGCTCCCCGTGACCCTCCTGAGCATTCCCGACTACGCCGCGAACGAAAACCTCATAGAGCTCTACAACGGCTACCGCCAGACGCTCTCGGAGATCTTCGCCTACCTGGCCATGGCGGAGGAGCAGGCGGGAGAGGCCGCCGGGGACTGAATCCCGGAAAGCCCTGCGGCGGGGCCCGGGATCCGTCCCTGACCACGGGGCTCCCGGCGCCTCCGGGACCGGCAATCTCCCCCGGACCGCCCGGCTCCCCGCAGCTCCCGGTCTTCCGCCGCCGCCCCGCGCACCCGCCCCCGACCCGCCGGCATCCCGCGAGGCTCCCCCGGCAGGATCCCGCGCCGGTTCCGTGACCGCCGCCCGCTCCGGTTCCGGCCCGCGCCGGGCCCGCTTCCCCGGACCGTTCCCTCCCCCAATCTCCGAAAGGCTCCCCGAGAACCCATGGACCCTTACCAGGACAAGGACCTCCGCCGGGGCGGGAGCCCCCCTCCCGATCCGGACGGGACCCCGGAGGTCCTGGACATCTTCCGGCACGCCTGGCCGGTCATCTGGGAGAGGCCCGTAGCGGCCGTGGGCTTCGTGGCGGCCCTGGCCTTGGCGGAGACCGTGGCGGACGGGGTCTGCGACAGGCTTCTGGCGCCCTTCACGCCGGCCCTGGCGGAGTTCCTCGCCAAGGGTCCCGGGGACCAGGCCGCCGCCGCCCAGGTGACCCGCGCCGTGGAGGCCAGCGGGGGCTGGAGGCTGGCGCTGGGGTGCCTCATACCTTTCCTGATGATGCCCTTCGTGTCCTTCGCCGTGTGCAGGGCGGCCCTGTCGCTGTGGGACGGCTACAGCCCCAGGGCGGGCGATCTGGCCTTCGCCCTGGCCAGCTACGCCAGGGCGTTCACGGTATTCCTGTTCCTGAGCGTCTACGGGGCGGCTCTGGGGTGCCTGACCGCCCTGATGGCGCTTCCGCTGTGGGCGCTGGTGAAGGCCTCCGGCGGGGGGCCGGGCTACCTGTTCGGGGCCGTGGCCGCCGTGGCCGGGGCGCTCCTGTGGGCGCACCTGGTGTGGCCGCTCGCGAGGCGCTATCTGTTCCTGCAGTTCTTCGTCTACTTCCGGATGTCGGACCATCCGGGACTGGGGGGGCTCCTCCGCGAGGCGGTGCGGCTGAACCGGGCGCTTGTGGCCTGGCCCACCCACCTGAACGTCCTGTGCGCGCTGACCGCCGCCGTGGTCATCGGCACGCTTGTCGCGGTGGGGACGGCCCTCGCCGTTATCCCCAGCCTGGAGCCCCGCGAGCCGGTGATGTTTCTGGCTAACGGGGTCTACCTCCTGGCATTCCTCTGGCCGGCCGTCACCGCGGCCGGCTTCTACCGGCTGTGCCTGAGACCCGCCGAGGACGTCTACCTGCCGGGCACCGGCCCCGATGGCCGGGATCCCGGGACCGGCGGGGAGGGCTACGGTCCGGGTCCCGGCGCGGACGGCGGGGAGGGCTACGGTCCGGATCCAGACGCGGACGGCGGGGAAGACGCGGAAAACGGAGCCAGACACCCTGAAGACGGCAGCCAGCGCGATCCCGGATCCGGCGGCCGGGAAGACGGCGGGGACGGATCAGAAAAAGGCGGGCGGCCCTGACGGCAACCGCCGGGGGGGGAAGGGACGTTGCCCGGGGCAATGCGTCCTGTTTTTTCGCACCTTCCTCCGGGCCCGGCGGGCGTGCCCGAGGCGGCTAGCTGACGCGGGGGCGCCAGGCGCGGAAACACGCGGTTACCCTGCCGGACCGGCATGCCGAAGCCGCAGCGCGGGACCGGCGCCTTCCGGCCCGGACCCAGTCCGGTTCAGTCCGTGCCGGCAGTGCCCCCGGAAAACTCCCGGGCACCTCGGGAGAGCCCGGCGTCCGCGGAGGACGCGGCGGAGACGGACCCGGAGAGGACGCCGGCCGAAACGGCCGCCCCCCCTTCCGGGAATGTCCCGGTCCCGGAGGCAGGCGCCCCTGACTCCTCCGGGTCGCCCGCGGGGCCCCCGCCTTCTCCTTCGGCCGAGGCGGCCTCCAGATCGGAAGCCGCCGCGTCGCGGGCGTGCTCCAGGAGTCCCAGGCCGTCCGGGTACAGGAGGCTCTTCACCTCGTCCGTGAAGCTCGGGACGTCCAGGTCCTCGAAGGCCTTCCGGAAGAGCTCCAGCTGGTCCTCGAAGGGCTGGGTCCTGTCCAGGACCAGCCACGGCTCCTCGCGGTAGACGCACTGGCCGCTCTTGAGCCTCAGGCCCGCGAAGAGGAGATTCCCGGAGGAGACCTTGAGGCCCAGGCCTCTGGCGAACTTCTCCAGAAGCGAGAGCTGCTCCCGCTGTTTCGCCTCGGCCGCCCGCCTCGCCGCGGACAGCGGCCTGGAGCCGGTTCCGGAGGAAGTCCCGGACCGCACCTTGCCCCGGCCGCCGGACGCCCCCCCGACCGTCTTCCTGCCGTCCGCGGCTGTCGTTCCGGCCTCGCTCATTGTAAAGACTCCACTTCCGTTTCCGTCCTTTACGTGTCACCCGCCTTTACGGGTCACCCGTCCTTTCCGGGACTGCCGGGACTTCCGGGACTGCCGGCGCGACCGGCCGGGATGGCTTTCCGCCTGCCGACGACCGGCATCGGCCCGGCCGGAAGCTTCCGGACTTCCCCGAGGCGGCTTAAGGGCTGCAGGTCTAGAGGCTTCCGGACTTCCCCGAGGGGGCTTAAGGGCTGGCGGTCAGGAGGCTTCCGGCATGCCCGCCGGGATGCGGGCCGACGACCTCATGTGCGGGGGAGGCGCCAGGCCTCGGGTCCCAGCTCATACTGGTCCCCTCCATGTAGATCCAGAACTACCATAGCCGGGAATCCCCGCACGGTCAAGGCCAGGAGCGCCTCAGGCCCCAGCTCGGGCCAGGCCAGGAGTTTCGCCTCGCTGACGAGGTTGCCGTAGAATGCCCCGGCCCCTCCCACCGCCGCGCAGTAGACGGCATTGTTCCTGACGAGGGAATCGCGCACTTCCCCGGAGCGCCGGCCCTTGCCGACGAGGAGCTTCACGCCCAGATCCAGCAGAGGCGGCGTCAGGGCGTCCATCCTGCCGGCCGTGGTGGGGCCGGCGGCGCCCAGGGGCCTCTCGGGCCTGCCGGGGGGCGAGGGACTGGGTCCCATGTAGTAGATGGCCGCCCCCTCCGGATCGAAAGGGAGAGCCTTCCCCTCGTCTATCAGCCGGCAGAGCCGCTTGTGGGCCTGGTCCCTGCCCGCGATCAGGATGCCGTCCAGCACGATCCCCTGGCCGGCGCGGAGATCCTTCAGGATGCCGGGATCGAGTATGGGGGTCCGGATCCTGGCCGGCTTCGGGAGGGGGGAAGGCCTGAGGATATCGGTCAAAAGCACGCCTCACTTATCTATCGGGTACGCCTTCATGCGCGGGGAGTCTCCATGGCCGGAACCGTTCCGGACGTCTCCGGAACTCCCGATGACGGCGGTTCCTCCATCCTTCCCGAGAGCCTTCCCGAGAGCCTTCCGGGCATCCTTCCGGAGAACCTTCCGGAGAACCTTCCGGGCATCCTTCCGGAGAAGCTTCCGGAGATCCTCCCGGAGAACCTTCCGGAGATCCTCCCGGAGAACCTTCCGGAGAACCTTCCGGAGATCCTCCCGGATTTCCCTTACGACGCAATCCTGATCCGCCGACATGGGCTCCGGCCTGCCGCGAGACGCTTCCCGCGAGGCATTGCGCGAGGGGCGGACCGACGCATCCGGCCGGGATGCCTGACAGCAGCTCCGCGGCCCGTCAGGGGGGGCATCGAGGCACCGGCCACGTTCAAGACGGAAACATCTCCGAAAGACGGCACAGGGCCGGTCCGGATTGGGATAATGCGGCCTGCGGCAAAGCATGCCGCAAAGGCATCACGGCATGACGGTCTCCGGAAGGCACGGGAGAAAACGCATGCGGCGCGGGCGGGACACGGACATCCCGGAGATCGCCCTGCGGCAGGTCACGCCGGGCAGGGCGGAACACGGGCATTCTTATGGATCCGGACATGACAGTCCTTGCCGCGCACGGCATGAAAGTGACATCCGTACGGATCATGGCACAGCTGCCCCCGCCGCGCCCCGGACGGCACCGCGAACTTCCGGCGTTCCGGAAGAAGCTTCCGGTCCGGAGAAGGCGGTTCCCTCCGGCGAGCTACTTGCCGCCGAACAGCCTGGAGAAGAAGCCGCCGGAGGGCTTCGCGGGACCGGCGGCCTTCTGGGCGAAGATAGACTGGCGGGGCACCGCAACGGGCTTCTGCCCGTAGCCGGAAGCCCTCTGGGCACCGGCCGCGGGGGCGGCGGTCCTCTGCCCGTAGCCGGAAGCCCTCTGGGTGCCGGCCGAGGGGGCGGCGGCCTTCTGCCCGAAGACGGAAGTCCTCTGGGCGCCGGCCGCGGGGGCGGCGGCGTGCTGCCCGAAGA
>JAISEQ010000361.1 GCA_031264045.1 Deltaproteobacteria bacterium | reverse complement strand
CGCCTGATGGTCTGCGCGGCCTCGTCCGTCCGGTCGAGCTTCGGCCCCCTGTTCATCTGCTGGCGGAAACTCACGAACTCGTAGGACAGAGTGGTCCCGTCCTGGGCAATCTTCGCCAGGAGGAGCGGGGCCAGGCCGGTGGCTCCCTTCACGTTTATGCCGTTCGCGGTGGCGAAGTTCCCGAGCGAGTAGGCTATGAGGTGCCCGTCGTAGATCTCTGCGCCCCTGGGAACGTGGGGACCGTGACCTATGATCATGACGGCCCCGGCGTCCAGGAGGGCTTTCGAGAGCTTCCTGAGATTCCCTCGGTTCTCGCCCAGGTAGGTCTCGGGCCCGTCGGGGACCCTCATGTGGGCGGTGCCCTCGGCCCCGCCGTGCATGGAGACGATGACCAGGGTCAACGGATCGTCGGCCATGGCCTCCTTCACCAGGGCCACGGCCCCATCGATGTCGTTTATGTTCTGGCATCCGTTGTTGGGGGCGAGCGCTATGAAGGCGAAAGGCCTGCCCCTGACCGTCATGCGGGCTATCTGGCCGGGCGCCCCCGTGTGGAGGATGCCCGAGGCGCCCAGGACCTCCTCGGTCTGGGCGCGGCCCTCGGGGCCGTAGTCCATGGCGTGGTTGTTCGCGAGGGACATGATGTTGAAGCCGGCGTCCTTCAGCACGTCCGCGTAGGACGGGGGCGTCCTGAAGCAGAACGACCGGCCCGTGGAGGTGTCCTTCGTGCGGCGCCCGCGATCGGTGAGCGGCCCCTCCAGATTCCCGAAGATGATGTCGGCCCCCTCCAGGTACGGCTTCACGTCCGTGAAGAAGCCCTTCGCCCCGTCGGGCGGGAGCAGGTTCTCGGTGCCGAGCATGATGTCTCCCATGGCCGCCAGCGTGTAGACCTCGCCGGACTGGCCCGTCTGCCCGGAGGGGGAGGCGGCCCCGCCCTGGGGGACGGCGGTGCCCTCGCCCTCCCCCAGGGCTGCAGGGGCGAAGGCGCACACGGCGGCCAGAAGCGCCGTGGTCGCCAGCGTGAGCGGTGCCGCCCAAGCGGGTCCTGCCGGCGGGGGGATCGTAAGTTTGCGGGAGTTCATGCTGCACCTCGTTTCCGGTTCGCGCGGGGCGCCTGGCGGGTGCCCCGAGACGGGGGTGGCCGCGTGTCTCCGGGGCCCGAGGCCAGTGCCGCCCCTGCTTCCGCCGGGCGGGGGAAAGGCATCCGGCCGGGCTGCCGGAGACGGCGAAACGCCTGAGGCCCCGGACGGCGGAAGCGCCGGGGTCCGTCCGGGGCGGGAAGTCGGGAAGACCGAAGCCGCAGGCGGGAAAAGGCGGGGCGGACAGCCCGCGCGGCGGACGGCCGCCCGGCTCAGCCAGGTCCGGCGCTTCCGTCCCGTCCGGCCGGTCACGGCCGGGGAGGGGCCGCGGCCGACTTCGGGGGGGCGGGGAGGGACAGCCCTATGCAGAGCTCCTCCAGCACGATCTCGGCGGGGACGGAGGTCGTGACCAGCATCCGGTTGGCCACCTCGGCCTTGCGGACGGCGGCCCGGAGCTCAGGGAGCGACCAGCGCGCCGCCTGGGCCTTCATCTTGTCCATGTAGTAGCCCCTCTTGACGCCGAAACCGCTTGCCACGTCGTCAACCGACTTGCCGTCCGCCGGGCCGGACATGACGGCCGCCTTGAGGGCGAGGAGCTTCCTCATGTGGCCTGACAGGGCGGAGACTATAGCGAAGGCCTGCCCGCCCTGGATGAGATCCAGAAGCACCGGCACCGTCCCCGGCGGCCTTCTCTCGCCCACTGGCTCGCCCAGCTCGTAGATGAGCGAGCTCGGGACCAGGGGCACCTGATCGCGGACGTCCTTGACGTTCACCGCCCTGGTGGCCCCCGGCCACAGGGCGAGCTTCTCCGCCGCGTTCATTATGAGCATGAGCGAGTCGCCCGCCCTGTCCTGGACGAGCCTGACGGCGTCCGGGGCGAGCGTGAGGCCCCTGGACCTGAAGACCTTCACGATCCAGGCGGACATCTGCTTCCTGTCGGGAGCGGCGCAGTCCACCAGCGTCCCCGCCTTCCTGGCCGCCTCCACGTAGCGGAGCCTCAAATCCGGATGCTCCTGGAAGAGCACTACGGTGGCGTCGGGCGCGGGCTCCTTAGCCCAGGAGGCCAGCTGCTCCGTCACCTCCTTGCCGGAACGCCTGAGGCTCTCCGGGGCCTTGACGACTATGATCTTCGAAGCGCTAGAAAAGAACGAGGAGGTGGAGGCCGCCCGCATGACGTCGTCTATGGTGTCGTCCCCCAGCCGGAACACGTGGAGGTTGAAGACCCTCTGGCTCTCGTCCAGCGCCTCCATGGCCGCCTTCAGGCACCCCTCGACGCCCAGCGGCTCGGGGCCCTTCACCAGGTAGAAGTGCTTCCTGCCCTCCGTGCCGATCTCCTTCTGGAACTCCTCTGGGGTCAAGCCGGCTCCTCGTCGCGTCCGGCAGGGCGCGGTGGCCCCGGACGGCTGGCTGCTGCGAAACGGAATGCGGCACGGCACGGGCGCGGTGGCCCCGGACGGCTGGCTGCTGCGAAACGGAGTGCGGCGCGGGCCCCGGAAGGGACTCGCGGGCGCCCGCCCCGGGCTCCGGCACGGGGCGGGGGCGCCGGGCCGCGTAAGGCGCGGGTGCTCTGGAAACGGCAGCATTATACATCATGCGGGGGTCCGGGGCATCGCTCCCGCAGTACGGACCGGACCCCGGCGGACCGCGGGGGCGCACCCTCCGCACGTCCGGAACGGCTCCGGCCGCCTGACCTCCCCGCCGTCCGCACCGGCGGGGCGGGGCCCTTCCCGGCCGCCCCGGCCCCGGCGCGGCGCCTGACGGTGATTTCCCTTAAAGGGGGGTTTGGTCTATAATGCGATCTTCCGGAAGACCCCCCGCTGCCGGCGCGGCACAGGGTCCCCGGCGGGCGTCCCTCGCCATGGCGGGTCCCACGCCCACGCACCACCTTCCGCGGCACCCGGCGCCGCCGGTCACGGCACATGTCACTTTTGACCATCCTGAAGTACCCCGACCCGCGCCTGGCCGAGGAGTCGCTGGACGTCGAGGAGTTCGGGGACGAGCTGAAGGCCCTCGCCTCCGACATGTGCGAGACCATGATCTCCGCCCCCGGGGTGGGGCTTGCCGCCCCTCAGGTGGGGAGGCTCCTGAGGGTCATCGTCGTGGACCGCTCCGATCCGGAGGACGAGGTTCGCCGGCCGGAGCCCCTGGTGCTCGTGAACCCCGAGATAGTCCATGCCGACGGATCGCAGGTCTTCAGGGAGGGTTGCCTGTCGGTGGAGGACTTCCAGAGCGACGTCACCCGCTACCTGGAGGTGGAGGTGGAGGCCCAGGACCTGGACGGCAACTTCTTCACCGTGGAGGCGGAGGGCCGCATGGCGGTCATCCTCCAGCACGAGATTGACCACCTGGACGGGGTCCTCTTCCTGGATCACGTGAGCCCCCTCAAGAGGTCCATGTACACGAAAAGCCTTCTGAAGCGCCGGAGCAAGGACAGGGACGGCAGGTGACGATCCGGGAGGCCGCGTGACGGACGGAAGCGCCGACGGCCCCGGAGAGGGCGGCGGCGGAAGGGGCTCCGGCTGGGGCTGCCGGGAGATGCCCGCACCCGGGGAGGGCCGCGCCGCCGGCGGATCCCCCGCCGGGCCCTGGAAGATCCTCTTCTTCGGGACCGCGCCGTTCGCGCTGCCCGCCCTGGAGGCCCTGGCCTCGGGCCCGGACGTCCTCCTCGCCGTAGTCGCCCCTCCGCCCGCGCCCGCCGGCAGGGGGAGGGGGCTCAGGGCGGCCGCCACGGCCGTCAGGGCCAGGGAGCTCGGGATCACGGTCCTGGAGGAGCCGAAGCCCAACTCGTCGGCATTCCTGGACAAGCTCAGGGAACTCGAGCCGGACCTGTCGGTGGTCTGCGCCTACGGCTCCCTCCTGAAGGACGGCCTCCTGGGCCTCTGCCCCCTTCCGCCCCTGAACATCCACCCTTCACTGCTGCCCCGCCACCGTGGCCCCGCCCCGGTCAACTGGGCGGTCATAAGGGGGGACCCGGAGACCGGGGTCTCGGTAATGCATCTTGACAGGGGCATGGACGAGGGGCCGGTGCTGGCCCAGGCGCGCGTCCCCGTGCCGCCCGGCAGGCCGGCCGGGGAGCTGGAGAGGGAGCTCTCGGTCATGGGTGCGGAGCTGCTGCTGGAGACGGTGGCGCTCCTGAAGGACGGCAGGGCCGTCCCGCATCCGCAGGACGGGGCGCTTGCCACCGTCAACCGCCTGCTCGCCAAGGCCGACGGGGATCTGGACTTCACCAGGCCGGCCGGGGAGCTTTCCGGCACGGTGAACGGCTGCGACCCCTGGCCCGGTGCCCGCTGCCTCCTGAACGGAAAATCCGTGAAGCTCTTCGGGGCATACCCCCTCCCGGGGACCGCCGAACCCGGGCTGGCGCTTCCCCTCGACGCGTCGGGTCGGCTCCCCATAGGTACGGGGGAGGGCATCCTGGCGGTCTCAGAGCTCCAGCCCGAGGGCAAGAGGAGGCTCGGCGCGGGGGAGTTCGCGCGGGGCTACCGGCCCGTCCGCTTCGACCCGGCCGGGTGAAGCCCCCCCGACCCCGACCACCCGGCCCGCGAAACCCGCGGGACTTACCGCCGATCCGCCCGCGGGCGCCCGAGGATCGGCCCGCCGCCTCCCCTTCCCGAACCGCCCGTGCCCGGCCGGGCGCGGGACCCGGAAGACGCCCGCCGGGACGCCGGCCGGCGCAGACAGCCGAGGAAAAGCCTATGGACCCGTCGGACATCTCCAAGTTCCTGGAAAGCGGGATGCTTGTGGCCTTCGGCTTCGCGTGGCCCGCCAACATTCTCCACACCCTGCGCAGCAAGAGCATCCGGGGCAAGAGCATCACGTTCCTCGCGATAGTCTTCGTCGGCTACATGTTCGGGATAGGGGCCAAGGTCCTGGGGGACACGATAAACTACGTCCTCATCTTCTACGTCGCGAACACGCTCCTGGTCGGATGCGACATCTGCCTGTACATCCACTACTGGAACAGGGAAAGGGAGAAGAACGTCCGGCCCGGGGCATGAGGGCGGCCGGGCCGCCCCGGCACGTCCCCCGTCCCTCCCCGGCCCCACCGTCCCGCCCCGCAATACACGCGCCTCCGGAGCCGCGCCCGCTCGCCGCGCCCGGCGGGCGATCACCCAGGTTCATGCCTCCCATCCATAATCCGATCCCGCCCGGCCGCACGCCTCCCCCCGGCACGTCCGGCGCTCCGCCCGACGCCCCTTCCGGCTCCCCTTCCCCGGCCCTGTCCGGGGCGGCTGCCCGCGAGTCCCCCGGCCGCGTCCTGGTCGCCATGAGCGGGGGGGTGGACTCGGGCTGCGCCGCGCTTCTCCTGAAGCGGGCGGGATGGGACGCGGCCGGCGCCACGATGAAGCTCCTTGACTATCCGGCCGGGGCGGACTGCGCCGGCAGGAGGAGCTGCTGCTCCAGGCGTGACATAGAGGACGCCAGGGCCGCCTGCGGGAAGCTGGACATGGACCACATGGTCTTCAACTTCACCCGCTCCTTCTGGGAGGAGGTGGTCGTTCCCTTCCGGGAGGACTACCTGGCGGGCAGGACCCCCAACCCCTGCATCCTGTGCAACCGCCGCATGAAGTTCGCGAGGCTCAGGGAGCGGGCAGGGATCCTGGGGTTCCGGAAGATAGCCACCGGCCACTACGCGAGAATCGCAAGGGACGGCTCCCGCCTCCTGCTCCTGAAGGCCAGGGACCGGACCAAGGACCAGAGCTACGTCCTCTACGCCATGACGCAGGAGGAGCTCGGGGCCGTCCTGTTCCCCCTCGGGGACATCACCAAGGCCGAGACGCGGGCCCTGTGCTCCGAGGCCGGGCTCGAGGTGGCCATGAAGCCCGAGAGCCAGGACATATGCTTCGTTCCGGACGGGGACTACGCGGGATTTCTCGCCGCCGGCCCGGCGGGGCCGGAGGGGCGCTGGAACGAGGGGCTTCCGGGCCCGCGGGGAGGCGGAGGCGGAACGGGAGGAGAAGGAGGGGAAGAGGGGCAGGGAGGAGGCGACTGGCAAGGCAGCGAAGAAGGGCGAGGAAACTGGGAAGGGCAAGGAAGGGAAGGAAAGGCCGGAGATCCGGGCGCTGGACGGGACGGGGACCGGGCGCTCCTGGGACTCCGGGGTGCGGATCCCGCCGGCTTCGGTTCGCCTGCGGGCGGATACGGAAAGCCGGCGGAGCGCGGCGCGACAGCGGGGGACGTGGGCGCGGCGGCGGGTGAAGCGGCATGCGGGCTCTCCGGACCCGGCCCCTTCGCGGGACTCCCCGGTCCGGGCGACATACTAGCGAAGGATGGGAAGGTCATAGGGAGGCACGGGGGAGTCTGGCGGTACACGGTGGGCCAGAGGAAGGGACTGGGACTCCCCGGCCCGGAGCCCTCATACGTGCTGAGGATAGACCCCGTCCGAAACTCCCTGACGGTCGGGGGATACGGGGATCTGGCGTCCGCCTCTGCCCTGGTGGGGGATCTGAACCTAATATCCGTCGGGGAGCTTCAGGGGCCCATGGAGATCGGCTGCAAGATCCGCTACCGCCAGCCGGAAACGCCGGCGCTCCTGGAGCCGCTGGCGGACGGGAGGGCGCTCGTCACCTTCCGGACGCCGCAGACGGCCGTGGCCCCGGGTCAGGCCGCGGTATTCTACGACGGGGAGATCGTGGTGGGCGGCGGGACGATCCTTGGCACGGGGCCACTCTGAACCGGGGGAATGAAGAGGCTACGGACCGGAGTCCGGCACCGTGACCCTCCCCCCGGAACCGTGACCCGCCCCCCGCCGGCACCGTGACACTCCCCCCGCCGGCACCGTGACCATCCCCCCCCGGAACCGTGCCGGACGAGCCCGCTCCGGAACGGTCCAGCGCGGTCTCCACGGGACATCGTAACGGCTTTGCCCCATGGCGGTCACCGTCCCTCGGAAGACGGCCGCGCGGCGGGCGAATCGCCGATGATCCGGCATGACAGCCTAGCGGTTCCGGGATCATGTCCGGCTCCTGTCGGGCGAAACCGCCCGGAGCGGGCGCACCGCGCTTCACGGAGCGCCGTTGCGGAGCCTGCCGGTCGGGAAGCTGGCCGCCGCCCCCTCAGGTCCCTGAGGCCGAACTTCCGCAGAGCTTTTATATGTAAGCATTACTGTATAAGGCTATTTGAGATCTAACGAGACTTTCTGGTACCTACATTTTATTTAAGAAGAAATGTGTCTGCTTTGATCTCGTCCAAGATTCTTTTTATGCTTTATTCACGTTTAAAAGACCTCATTAATAATCAATATGGTTATTTAAGATGTCTAAGTGTTATTTCTTGCCCACATATTGACATTGACATTATACTAAACGGATATTCCTTTGCGAAATAAGCGATGCGGGACCGTCCGCAGGTGCCCGAAAGGCGATCCAGCTCCCGCCCCCGCCCCTCACTATTACCCCGATGGGAGAGGGCAGAAAGCCTGGCCGAGGAGAAGGGGTTCGGTAAGCAGGGCGCCGGACATGTCAAATCTGTATTGGAGCAATTAAGTCTTATTAGAGTTATAAGTTATTTTAATAACATAAAATTAATATATAGATGTCGCAATAATCATTATAAATCTTAAAAAGATTTATTAAAAATTAAAGATGATATTTAATCTATAAAAGAGGAATAAATAAATGCAAATTGCCAATATACTTCATATCCGTTCACAGGGTGGCTCGCCGTCCCGCCGTCACCGTCCTGCCCCCTCGTTTCCCGTGCTCCCTCCGCCTGCTTCCCGGCTTCCCCTCCGCCAGCACCGTCCGCACGCGAACGGATATCCCGCGTTCCGCCCCCTCCGGAAAACAGCTCCCGGCGGCTTTCGTGCCCCGGTCTGTTAAAACGGCCGACGAAAGCTTAGAATCGTCCAGCGGCCGGACGCCCGGGGCTTGGCGAAGGAACTGGCATTGCCAGACGGACGCCGCCGGGGCCATGCGGAGCTCAACCCCTCCGACCGGCCTCGGGCGGTGGGAACCGCCGGTCCAGGCCGTCGGCGGCATGTTCCCCCCCCGACTGTCCCATCCGACTACTGTCCCATCCGACTGTCCCGAATGATCCCGCGCGATCCCGAAGGAACGCCCGGAACACGGGACTTTCCCGGAACGGTCCGCGGCAGGAGCCGCGCGCGGCGCCGGAACGGCGCCCGAAAGGAGAAAGCATGACGGCAGACGCAGGCCCCGCGCGGATCAAACGCGCGGAGCTAGCCAGGAGGCTCGCGGGGCTGGGCACCGCGGCCGTGGCGTTCTCGGGGGGGGTGGACTCCACCTTCCTCCTCTCCGAGTGCCAGAAGGCCCTTGGCCCGGGCGCCCTGGCCGTGACGGGACGCTCCCTTAGCTTCCCGCCGCGGGAGCTGGAGGAGGCGAGGAGGTTCGCCGGCGAACGCGGAATCCGCCACCGAATCGTGGACTCCGAGGAACTGGACGAGCCCGGCTTCGCGGACAACCCCCCGCACCGCTGCTACCTGTGCAAGAGGGGTCTCTTCACCAGGATCCGCGCCGTCGCGGAGGAGGAGGGGGCCAGGTGGGTGCTCGAGGCCTCCAACGTCGACGACGAGGGGGACTACCGGCCGGGGCTTGCCGCCGTGAGCGAGATGGGGATCCTGAGCCCCCTCCGGGAGTGCGGCCTCACCAAGGACGAGATAAGGCTCCTCTCCCTGGAGGACGGTCTCCCCACCTGGGACAAGCCCAGCTTCGCCTGCCTCGCCTCCCGCTTCCCCTACGGGGAACGCATCACCCCGGAGGCGCTGAGGCGCGTGGACGCCGCCGAGGAGTGCCTGATGGCCCTGGGCGTCCGCCAGGTGCGCGTCCGCCTCCACGAGAAGGGGACTCTCGCGAGGATAGAGGCGGACGAGGAGGGCCTGGACTTGCTCTCGTCGCCCGAGGCCAGGCGCGAGGCGCTCGCGAAGCTCCGGGGGCTGGGCTTCAGCTACGTGGCGGTGGATCTGGCCGGCTACCGCACGGGCAGCATGAACCTGACCCTTCCGGACGCCTCCGCGCGGAAGGGGGCCGCGGCCGGAGGGGAGTCCGGCGCCGTCGGCGGCGGAGCCGTCATCCCGGAAAACGGGGGGAAAGGCTGAACGCCGTCCGTCCTCCCGACCGGCCCGGCGCTTCCGAGGGCTTAAAAAGCGGGGCACCGCTCCCGGCACCGGTCCCGAATCCCGGAACCCGGAAACGCCTCGCTTTTCAAGGTCTCGGAGGAACGGAAGGCCGCCAGCGGCCCGGCCTGGAAAGCTCGGGCCGTACGACCGCCCCGGTCCCGCGCGGTCCAGCCCGTCCGGTTCAGGAACCGTCCAGGAACATGCTTCGGCTTCCCGGAACTCGCCTCGGCACCCTCTAAAGGCGCCGATGCGGGATACCGGACAGGATCGGCTCGATCCCGGCATCACGGAATGCCCGCCAGCGCGCACCCGGGAATTTCTCGCCGCCGCTGTTCGCGCTCCCCTTTGCGGCTCTCGGAAATAAGCCGCCGGGCATGCGCCGGACATGACCGTGCACCGCAATGCCATGACGCCGAACCGGACGGACCGGCCTTAATGCCGGTCAGTTCCGGAAAGCGTTTCCGCTCCGCCCGTAGGGAGCGCGGCGCTCAGCCCGGGGGATCGATGCTCCTCCCGGAAGGAACGATTCTGATCCGCCCGGAGGGATTTCGTACGGAGGAATGAGCGCCGCATCCCGTCACGGTAGGCTTTCCCGAAAATCCGTATTTCAGCGCCGGTTCATACTGGAACGCTGGACAACGGCCTGGCCGGCCGCTCAGCTACACGCCGCCGATGCCGGAAGAGTCCCCGCGCCGCCCTTATCGCGAACCAGCCCATTGCCTCAGACTGGACAAACAAAATCAGAGGGCACCCGGTCATGATGCTGAAAATTTCCAGATCATCCCAACATGGAAAACCCGGATATGATTTATGACACTGCCGGTTTCCCAAATACTCTATACAAAAACAGAAACTATTGTTTAAAAAATATTTACAGCGAAACATAGAGTATAAAACGCCTCAAAGAAAACAAAAGACTAAAGATCTAAAAAACGGACCTTCACCTCGTCCCTGCCCCGGAGCGCGAGGGCCATGCATATCACCTCGCATCGGTTCGCTCTGTATGGTCCGGCGTAGTCGTTTGCAATTATCTGTTTTTCCGCCCTATCGAGAGCGGCAGTAAACTCCTTTGCCGAGCGTTCATTTTCCGACTGCGCCTTTCCGGCTTGGGATGAATAGTAGTCGGATACATCACTGTCAGCACTGCAGTATTTCAGCTCTATTACAACGCGTACTCTATCTGTAAGGAACAATGTGATGTCGGACATGCCATGGGCACCAGACCCCTGGCTGTAGACTTCAAAACCCGCCGCGAGCAAAGAGGCATGGATTATTGAATGGTAATATTTTTCAGAAAAAATACGCTGTCCGGAACTTGCGTGCTGCCCGAAAGATATTGAGGAAAGAAGGTCATGCAGAAGATCTGACACGTTTTCGGAGTTTTTCTCCAACAGGGCTTCCGGAAGGAGCTCCGTCAAAGCGCTTAAATACGACTCTTCCGGGGCGAAAGCATCCTTGAAAAGTGATGCTCTGAAATTTTGTTCGACTTCCCAGTTGGGTGTCCTGAAAGTGAACGTCTTGACTACCTTAGTTCTGCCTTCAGAACGGATATTATTGGATATTTTGCGGTCAATTGTCAAATAACCGCTGTGGAACAGCACGGGGACAGGTTTGAGATTGTCGAGATGTGATATTCCGAGTTCAGCTGAAGTATAACTGTCCAGCCGAGGCTGAAGAAACTTTTGCGGATTTTCCCTTACGAGGGCTCTCAGGTGGGAAGTATATCCTGAAACAGGCCAGTATGCATCGAATTCTTTTCGAGCAAAAAAATACAGTATCGAGTATGGATTAAGGACGTGCTCGGGCCCCAGCCAGTTGTACCCGTCGTACCAATCAAAGATTATCTTCTTCAAATCATCAACATCGGCGTTCGCGGCAACTGCCTCATCGTCTTTCAGCTTTTGGAGAATCTGCTCCATCCTGTCCCCGAAATAGTTGTCCAGCTCGCGTGGGGTGAACCCGCAGATTCCTGCCAATTCAGGTTGAAGTGAAATGTCCATGAAGTTGTTTGGTCCGGAGTCAAAGCTGGACATGGCAAATCTGGTTATACCAGTGACGAAGACGAAGTGAATGGAGTCAATGTTGGTTTTCATGGACTGGTAAAAATCATGCAGGACGTCCCGGTTGGCAGCGGCAAGCGTTCGATCCGATATATTTCTGGCCACCGGAGCATCATACTCGTCCACCAGGATGACGGCATCGACTCCATACTTCAACGAGATACCTTTCAGAAGCTCCCCCAGCATCTCACCGTAGGAAGTTGCGTTTATCTTAATCTCCTCCAAATCACCAGCGTTCCGCAAGTCCGTCTTGATCCTTGAGATGAGATCATCCTTGGTGTAGATCTCGCTGTATGCCATGTTGAAGTTCAGGACCGGGTGCTTTTCGAACTGGTAATCGCTTTTGTCGATCCACAGCCCACTGAAAAGCTTCCGGTCACCCTGAAACAAGGCATTGATTGTCTTAAGCAAAAGCGTCTTGCCGAAGCGCCTGGGACGGGACAGAAAGCAACAGTTATAATTGAAAACATTAAGAATCTTGTAGATATATTCAGTCTTGTCGATGTAGAGATAATTATTCTCTCGTATATCCCTAAATGACCGATCAGTTAAGGGCAATTTATCCAGTTCCATAATATTTTCGTTGAGCTCCTGCATCAGGGTTCGAAATTAATCTGTCGCTGACGAGATGCCGCTGCACGTAGCCGCCAGGATCCGGAGGGAACAGTTTATCCTGACAAATTAATTATGACATATAAAAGCCGAATATTCATCATATAACTTGCATCAGAAGCTAAATAGTTGGCACGGTTTTTGATTTGCGCTGACAACCATCAGCCGCCGGAGCTGGCATCCTCGGAGACATCAGGCTTCCACTTTTAAGTCTGCACTTCCAGCTTCTGTCAGATACATGCTTTTCCCCTGGGACGGGTTGGCATCTCCGGGATTAGGTTTCTGAAGTATCCTGCAAGGAGACTGTCCCACCCGTCAGTTCGGCCGCATCGGTCGCGTCTTCAAAGACTGGAGCCTGGAGCGACTCTAATGTCTGAGCCACGGTCCGGGCACCGACTTGCGGCAACGCAGGACGCCTTCTCGATAGCTCCGGCTCCCCCCCTTTCGTTCTCGGCATTCTCTGCACGACTCAAGCGAGATATCTGAAGCGAACTCTCCGGATAAGTTCCGCTGGCCGATGGATGTCAACATTGTCGACCGATACGTCAGACAGGTTTCCGGATGAAAATTTCAACATCCGGTCGCTTCTCGTCCCTTACGCCGATCGGTCCCGATAGCGAGGAGGTTCCATCCGCATGAGCCAAGCCGAAACCGGCTCGCTCTCGTTACCGACCATGCCGCAGTGAACCAGATTGCCGGTCATAGGCTTAAATCGCACTCGTCAACCAGGATGGAAACGCCTACACCTTGCTTGCTGTAAATACCTTCTGAAGGCTGCTCCAGCATCATGTCGAAAGAATTCGAAGTTACGCTCACGTCCTGCTGAACAGACATATCTCTCAAAACATCCGCGATCCTGCGGATAAGGTCGTCAGAGGAGGATATCTTTGCATAGGCCATGTTGAAGTTCAGGACCGGGTGCTTTTCGAACCTGCAGTCGCTTCTGTCGATCCAGAGTCCCCTGAAAAGCTTCCGGTCGCCCTGGAACAGCTCGCGTATGGTATCAAGCAGAAGCGTCTTGCCGAACCTCCTGGGCCGTGACAGAAAGCAAAAACTGCAATTGAAAACGTTAAGAATATTGCAGATGCATTCCGTCTTGTGGATGTTGAGAAAACTGCCATCCCTGAGATTCCGGAATCTCCGATCGGTGACCGACAGATTTTCCAGTTTCATGCCGTCCCCGTGAATCGCAGGTCTTGTAGTTAAAAATTAAACAGCGGCAGTCGATGCGCCGCCGCACATGACCCAGGCGCAGAACTGCACAGGCACACCAAATGTCGCCGTCATACCATAACGGCCCTTTGGAGCGGAATATGACTTTCAACGGAGGATGTCCGGTTGACCCGTTTTTTGAGCGATTCGGGCAAACTTTCGCCGTACCCGGTGCCGATGTCCGGTTTGGGCTCCGGCGGTGCGGTCTTTCTCCATTCTTTATCGGATCCCGACTTTCCCCGCCGACCGGCAGCCGGAACCGCAGGACGGGCCGCTGCAGGCCTCCGCAAATGATGCCAGGCCCCTCCGTCCGGAAACTCAAAATTTGCCGGAGCCTAAAGGTGAAATCGGGCACGTCCGTCCGGACCGGACGCCGGCATCCGCCTTGCGGCCGCAGGGCACCCAAACGGGAGCTCAGACGGGGCTTCATCAGCAATAATTTAATAACATAGCATTTTAATCATCAAAAATATATAAAAAGCTGATATCTAAAGATATTCATATCAGCAATAATACCAGATGTGGCCATCCATGCGCATTTCAACCATATGGCGGGGACATCAGAAATATCAACGACAGCTCCCGAACCGACAAAAAACGGAGAGTGCCCCGGCACCCAGAAAAAAAAGCAGGGGGACCCGCCGGAGCTGTTCCGGGAGGTCCCCCTGCGCGTATCGTCTCGTCCTGTCGTGCCGGTTCCTGCCGTTCCCGACCGTTCCCGAAGTCCCCTGACCGATCATGAGGGCCCGGGCAGGCCGGCCTGCCCTGCAGGCGGAAGGCACCGGCCGCCTATGTCCGGCCGACCAGCCGCCCGGCGGCTACTCGCCCGACGAGGACTCCTCGCCGGGGCCGCCCTTGATGGTCACGGAGTTTATCTTCACCTGGGTCCTGGGCCTGTCCGATCTGTCAACCGGGGTCTTGCCTATGCTCTTCACCACGTCCATGCCCGAGACGACGTGCCCGAAGATGGCGTGCTTGCCGTCCAGCCAGGAGGTGGGGACAAGCGTTATGAAGAACTGGGATCCGCCGGAGTTCGGGCCGGAGTTGGCCATGGAGAGGATGCCCTCGGAATCGTGCTTGAGCCCCTCGCCGAACTCGTCTTCGATGGTGTAGCCCGGGCCTCCGGTGCCGCGGCCTTCGGGGTCGCCCCCCTGGATCATGAAGTCGTCAATGACGCGGTGGAAAATGGTTCCGTCGTAGAACTTGCGCTCGGCGAGCGTCGCGAAGTTGCCCGCCGTCTTCGGGGCCAGGTCGTTGTAGAGCTCCACCTCGAATGTGCCCATCGTGGTGTCGAAGACCGCGATCTGGCGGGCGGCGGGGGCCTCCTGGGCAGAGGCGGAGGACGGTGCTATTACGGCGATCCCGGCCGCAACGGCCAGGGCCGCGAGAAGCGGCATGATCATGGTTTTCCTCGGGATGCGCGGCATGGTGTGTCACCTTCCGGATTAAGAAGCCCCCCAGCGGGGGGCTCGGCTTGGTCGGGGCGAGAGGATTTGAACCTCCGTCCTACTGCTCCCAAAGCAGCCGCGCTACCAGGCTGCGCCACGCCCCGACATTCAAAGGCAACAGATTCTACTCGGTGAGAAACCGATTGGCAAGGGTTTTCCTCCCCCCACCCCGCAAGCCGCTCCCCGGGCCCTTCCCCGACCGGCCCTCGGGTCAGTGCCCATGGGGATCGAAGGGGAGGCGGAACGGGGAACTCCGGAACCCCGGAAGGCCCCCGGAAGGTCCCGGATAACCCCGAAGCCAGCTCAGACCGCGAAGAGCCGCCGCCCGTGGCACCGGCAGGCGCCGATGGGCCGTCCGAGCCGCCTGGTGAGTCCGGCGGTCAACGCGCGCCCTTCCGGGAAGGCCCCGGTACGCAGGCGCCGGCTCAGGCCGAGGCACCGAAGGCTCCCGGGCAAGGACAATAACGTCCCGGCGGAAGTCTCTCCCCCTTCAGGAGCCTGCGGCTTCCCGCAGGATCCCCGCCCCGGCGCAACTCCCTCCCGCGCCCGATGCCTACGCCCGTCGCCCCCGCGCGACGGGACCGGCAGCCGAGCCGGATGGAAATCCCGAGGCGGGAAACCCGGCGCGGTGTTCAGTCGCCTTAAAAGCATCCTTACGGCCCGTCCCGCGCTCAGGCGTTAGCCGATGCACCGGCGGGACGGGTGATCCATCGGCAAATCCCGCGGCGCGGACGATTCCGGCGACGCGGAATCTGGATTTCTTGACGGCGCAAGCGGACGTTATGCCAGTAACCATACGCCCGACCGCAGCGCACAAGACTTCAAAGCCGCGTATCCTCTAATTGTTTGACGTCATGCGGACGGGAGCGCGGGTAAATATTTTCGCGCGAAATATCCTGCCGCCCCACCGGAAAACCCCGGAAACCGGGCGCCAGCACGGCTTTCAGCGGCAGGGGGCGAAACTGCGGATCCCTTGCAATTGCCCCCGCGTTGAAGGAAAATGCCCGGATACGCATCCAAGGATCACGGCGCGGGCGCGACCCTCCGGACAGCCCGGACAGCGGATCTCCCGGCCGCCCGACCCCCGGATTCCCGGACCTTCCGGAGGACTGCGGACCTCGCGGGCCTTCCGGCGGCCGGGACCGGAACCCCCTCCCCCCGCCCGGCCGGCCCCTCGGCCCGGACATGACAGAAAACCACTTTCCCGCCCGGAGGCAGCCGGGCATCCGGACCGCACATGTCCCTGCGCTTCGCCTTTACCCAGGAGAGCGGCGCCACGGGGGCCTTCAGGCCCGAGGACGCATCGGCCCTCCGCCGCGCCAAGGGAGAGACCGACCGGCTCGCGGCGGGTCTCTACCGCCATGAGCTGACGGCCGGGGCCTGCGCCGAGGCCTCCGGAGCGATACTCGCCGTCGACCCGCTTCGCCTGGACGCCCTTTCACTGTACCTGGACGCGAGGCTCGCTGAGCGCCGGGGAAGAGGCCGCGGGGAGTTCGCGAGGGACGTCGCGGCCCGCATGGGGCCTCTCCTCAGGCTCATAGGGGGCTTCAGGGGAGCCCTGGACCCCGAGGACGAGCTCTCCATCCATTTCCTGAGCTGCCACAACGCCCTCATAGCCGCCACCGTGAACGCCGGGAAATACCCCGAGGCGCTGGCCATGTGCCGGAGGCACGCCGAATGGGACGCGAGGAACCCCGACGACGCGAGGGCCTACGTCGGAAACCTCCTCCTGATCCTGGGGAAGCTGGACGAGGCGGAGGAGTTCTTCGTGACCCCGCCCGTTCCCATGCCCTACGAGTCCGCCTACGGGGAGGCGCTTTTGAGATTCCTCCAGGGACGCCACGCCGAATCCGCCCAGGTGCTGCGCCGCGCCTTCATTTCCCAGCCGTACGTCGCGGAGATAGTCCTGAGGCGCGCCCGCGGTCCCGTGCCCGCATGGAACCTCCCGGACGGCAGGGCCCTCTTCTACAGCGCCATGAGCTACGCGGACGCCTTCCTCGGCTCCAGAATCTGGCAGGAGGGGGGAGGCGAGGCGGCGCTCTTCCTGAGCTGGGCCTACAACTCCCCCGGGATGATGATGGAGAGGGCGCGGGCCCTCTCGATACTGGCCGGGCCCGGCCCCGGGGCCACGCCGGCGGAGACGGCCGCGGCCAGGGACGAGTTCTTCCGCTTCTCCACGGCCCCCAACCCGCGGCTCGCCAGAACGCTTTCCGATCCCGTGGCGATAGGCGGGGCTGACGTCCTCCCCTGGCTGGCCAGCGAGGTCCGGGAGACGGGGGATGCCGCGCGGGCAACGAAACCGCCGCCGGAGGGCTTCCGGTCAGGGAACGGGCGGAGCGGCCCCGGGGCGGCGGGTCGCGGCGCCCGGGATGCGGCTTCGGCGCCGTCCTCGGGATCCGGGACGGCTTCCGCCTCGGGGGCCGCCTCCCCTTCGGCTTCGGCCTCTTCTTCCCGGGCCTCCGGCGGGTCGGGGAACCCTGCCGCGCGGACGGCCGGCACGTGCGGGGCCCGGTTCGCCGCCCCCCCCCCAACGGCGGACGCCCCCCCTTCCGGAACGGGCTCGGGGCCGCCCCCCCCGTACGCGTCGGGGGCCTCGGGACCGCGGGGCGCCTCCGGGGCCCCATGGGCGTCCGGAACCTCCGGAACCTCCGGGGATCCGGACCGCGCAGTCCCCGGCCAGGACCGCCGCCTGAGACCGGTCTCCGGGGAGCTCGCCGCCGCGGAGGACATGCCGGCGGACTCCGACTGGATCTTCGCCTCGCGGCATCCGGAGGACGACGGCCCGGGCGCCTGCGGTGACGTGCCCGGCAAGGCCCCGGCCGCCGCTTCAGGCTCCGGCCGCCGACCGGCAGCCGACGGCTGGGAGCCCTGGTCGCCTCCCGATCCCCCTCACGGGGAGACGCCAGGCGGAGGGGACGGGGAGGAAGAGGCTGACGAGGAGCCGGACTGCGGGGACTGCGAAGGCTGCGCCTCCTTCGACGAGTGCTCGAAGAGCCCCGAGTACCCGGAGGAGGAGTGCGACGAGTGCTCCGAGTGCGAAATAGAGGGATTCTGCCGACCCGTCCCCGTCCCGCCCAAGGACCCGCCCTTCCGCCACTAGGCGGACGCCCCCCCTGCCCGTACCTCCTGACCGGCCCGCCGCACCGAACCGGACCTCCTGCCTGACCGGCCCGCCGCACCGAACCGGATCCCCTCCGGGACCCGGCGGCCGCGCGGCGCCGGATCTCCCCTGCGGGACGGCACATCCGGACCGGCAGGCCCGAAACGTTCCCGCCGCGATCCCGCCCCTTTCCCCGTAACCTCCCCGAAAATCCGGCCCTTCCAGCCCGGCCCCCCCCTCCGGACCTTTTTGCCCGATCCTCTCCCGTCCCATGCTGATACAATGGCCCCTGCCTCCCCTCACGGGGGGAGCGGCCCGTTTCCGGGAAGCCTGGCTTCCGGGGCGCCGACGGCGGCCCCGGCCGGCCCGGAAGCCGGAAGTCCCTCTCCCGCCCGTCCCCGTCTTCCCCCGCTCCCCGCATAATCTTCCCGCCCCCCGCCCGTCCCGGCCCTCCCGCCCCGCGCGGGCCGCGTTTCCCGGGCAGGGGCCGCCAGCAACCGGACGGACTGAATCTTGGAACTCCAAAACGCTTACAGGGCGCTCCAGGAGCGCGGCTTCAACTACCAGGTCACCGACGAGGAGGGGCTCCAGGAGCTCTTCGCGAAAGGTCCGGTGTCGGCCTACATAGGCTTCGACGCCACGGCGGACTCGCTCCACGTGGGGCACCTTCTCCCGCTCATGGCCCTGAGCTGGCTCAACCGCCTGGGCCACAGGCCCATCGCCCTCCTGGGGGGCGGGACCTCCATGGTGGGGGACCCGTCCGGGAGGAAGGAGGCCAGGAAGATCCTCTCCCTGGAAGACATAGAGGCCAACGCGGAAGGCATCCGGCCCCAGCTGGAAAGGTTCGTGGACCTGCCGCCCAGGGGCAACGGGGTCTTGAGGGACAACTCGGCGTGGCTCAAGGATCTCAACTACGTGAGCTTCATGCGGGACATAGGAAGGCACTTCTCGGTGAACAGGATGCTCACGGCCGAGAGCTACCGGAGCAGGCTGGAGCAGGGGCTGAGCTTTCTGGAGTTCAACTACATGATCATGCAGGCCTACGACTTCCTGGTACTGTACAGGGAGGAGGGGGCGCTCCTCCAGATGGGGGGCCAGGACCAGTGGGGGAACATCGTGGCGGGCATAGAGCTCATCCGCCGCGAGGCGGGAGGCTCGGCATACGGCATCACGATGCCCCTCCTCATCGACCCCCGCACCGGGGAGAAGTTCGGGAAGACCGCGGCCGGGGCCGTGTGGCTCTCCCCCGCCAGAACCCCCGTCTACGACTTCTACCAGTTCTGGCGCAACATAGACGATCAGGAGGCGGGAAGGCTCCTTTCCCTCTTCACCTTCCTGCCGCAGGAGGAGTGCAGGACGCTCGCGACCCTTCCGGGCAACCTCATAAACCGCGCGAAGGAGATCCTGGCCTTCGAGGTGACCAGCGTCTGCCACGGCTTCGCCGAGGCCGCCGACGCCTTCCGCGCCTCGGCCGGGGCCTTCGGGGCAGCAGACCCGGACATGGCCGTCAGGACCTCCTCCCGCATAACGGAGTGCGCACCCCCGGACGCGGCCTCCGAGCTCCCCGCCGAGGTGTTCGATCTCGCGGCCCTGGAGGCCGCCGACATGGCCGGCCTGTTCGTCATGGCGGGGCTGGCCTCCTCCAAGTCGGAGGCCAGGAGGCTCATCAGGCAGGGAGGCGCCTACGCGGACGAGGAGAGGCTCTCCCCGGGCGCGGAGGGATCCCCCGTGAAGGGCTCGCCGTGGCTGGCCAGGGGCCAGGTGACGCTGAGGGCCGGGAAGAAGCGCTACAAGACCGTCAAGGTGTCGGGGTGAGCGGGGCCGCGAAGCCGCCGGCGGACCGGGAGCCGGAAGTCCCCGCCGCCGCGGCCCCAGCCCCGGGCCGCATCCTCCCGTGGAGGTGGATCTCGGACGAGGCCGTCTACGAGTCCCCCGTCTTCACGGCCGTGGAACGGCGGGCGGCGTCGCCCAAGGACGGGCGGGTCAGGGCCTTCTCCGTGCTTTCAGCCCCCTCCTGGGCCAACATCATAGCCCTCGATCCTGAAAACCGCGTGGTCATGGTGAACCAGTACCGGCACGGCTCCAGGGACTTCTCCCTGGAGCTCCCCGGCGGGGCGGTCGGCCCCGGCGAAAGCCCGGTGGACGCGGCCGTCCGCGAGCTCGCCGAGGAGACCGGCTACACGGCGGATCCGGCCGAGGAGCTCATAACGCTCAACCCCAACCCCGCCCTGTTCTGGAACGGCATCACCACGGCCGTGGCCAGGAACGCCTCGAAGACCCTCGGCGTGAGCTTCGACGAGAACGAGGAGGCCGAATCCCTCCTGCTGACCGTGGACGAGCTGGAGAGGCGCTTCAGGGGGGGCGCCGTCACCCACGCGCTCATGCTGGCGGCGATAGGATACTTCCTTGCGGTAAGGGACCGATACATCTAGATCTTTCGGGCCCCGCCCGGGCGGGCCCGAAGCTCCGGGAAAACCTGCGGGCCGGCACGGGAATCGTCCACACCGGCGCCCGCCGGACCGTCAGGGAAGCGCCTGCGGCCCCGTGACCCCGCTTTGCGGCACCCCGGCGATGGCACGCCGGGCCACGCCGTGCCCCCGTCTGTCCCCCGCCGTTCCGCGTTCCTTCCCCGCCCGCATCGCCGTCCCCCAGGCGGCCCCCTCCTCCGCCCCGGCAAGGGACCCTGAGCCCGCCCGTGCCTTCCGTCCGCGCCGGGGACAGGGCCCCCGCCCGGAAGAGGCCGGCCTCCCGGACGCAAGGCTCCCCAAAAGCAAGCGGGATCTCCGGCCCGGAGCCCAATCGCTAGACAAACGCGTGCGGTTTCAGCATAATGGGCCGTTATCGGAAACGGGCACCCCCCCGCGGGGTTCCCTTCCGCCCCGGCGCTGGCCGCCCTCCGCGCCGGCGCGGTCGCCTGACCCTTCAGCCCGACGTCTCCTGGCGGGACGCGCCGGAGCCGGCGCCGCCCCGCCATGACGATATCCCTCCCGCCACCCGACCTCTTAAGTTCCCCTGCGGACTCAGGACGATCCCCCCGGATCCGGAACTGTCCTAACGGCCGCCAGCGGACGCGGAGAGCCCCGCCCGCCGGGACGCCACCCGTTCGGACGCCAAGGAGAAACGACATGACCCGCAGCGCAGCGCAGACGATCATACCCGCCCTGGCCCTGACCCTCCTCTTCGCGACATCGTGCCTCGGCGGCTCCAGCCGCCTAGGCCTCTCGTTCAGCCCGTCCCCTGGAGCCCAGCTCTCCCGCGCCGCGGTCCAGCTGGTCGTGGTGGACGGGAGGCAGTCCAAGAACCTCGTCGGCCCCGAGGCGATGAACCGCGACCTCTTCACCGGGAGCCAGAGCGGGCTCGTGGACTTCAAGGTCAGCCTGCCCACGGGCGAGACCATCTCCAGAAGCATGCTGACCATAGAGGCCGCCGTATTCGAGGCCGTGAGCGAAAGGCTGAAGCTCCAGGGCATCACCGCACAGACCGGGACCAACGGCGCCAAGGCGAGGGTCACCGTCAACATCGTCGACCTCTCGATAGACCTCAAGGGCTCGGATCTCGCGAGCCACGTGCGCCTGGATGCCGTGATGGATCGACCCGGCATGGATCTGGTGGTCAGATCGTCAGCGGAGGCCGACGCCTCGAGGCGGAAGCTCGTGGGCGACATGGGCGGCGCCGACAGCCTCTCTGAGGCCATAACGCTGGCCGTGAACCGCGTGGACTTCTCCGGCCTGGACCGCTTCCCGCAGTAGCCTGGCCGCCCGGGGCGCCGGGGCCGCCCCCGCTGCGCCCCCCGCCCGAACAGTTATCGGACGGCGCGAAGCCGCGCCCCGCGTCCCGCGGCCGCATCGGCGGAACCCGCATCACGGAAAGGTCTTTACAGGTACCCAGGTGACAGACGACCAGACCCCGGCCGACCAGGCCAGCGCCGCGGCCCAGGAACCGCAGCTGGAGATAATACCCCTGGGCGGCCTCGGGGAGATCGGCATGAACTGCATGGTCCTAGCCTGCCAGGGATCCATGATAGTCATCGACGCGGGGCTCATGTTCCCCCGCCCGGACCAGCAGCCGGGCGTGGATCTGCTCATCCCGGACTTCTCGTTCCTCAAGGCCAACGAGGACAAGATCCTGGGGCTGGTGCTCACCCACGGCCACGAGGACCACATAGGCGCGCTCCCGTTCCTGATGCGCGAGCTGCCCCGAATCCCGGTCTTCGGGACGCGCCTGACGCTGGAGTTCACGCGGGACCGCATCCAGGAGCAGAAGGCTCCCGTGCCCGAGTACCGGGAGATAAGGCCCAGGAGCACCGTGACCCTGGGGCCCTTCAGGCTGGAGTTCATCAAGGTGAGCCACAGCATCCTGGACGGGGTGGCCGTGGCGGTGCGCACGCCCGCGGGCACGGTCGTGCACACGGGCGACTTCAAGATGGATCTGTCCGCCGCGGAGGAGGACCGCACGGATCTCTTCAAGTTCGCCTCCTACGGCGAGGAGGGCGTGCTGGCGCTCCTCTCCGACTCCACCAACGCCGACGTTCCGGGACACTCCGTGAGCGAGAAGGAGGTGGGGCGCACGCTCTCCCGGCTCTTCAGGGACTCCCCCGGCCGCATAATAGTCGCCTGCTTCGCGTCCTCGCTCACCCGGATCCGCGAGATAGTGAAGGCGGCCATAGCCTCCGAGCGCAGGATAGTCTTCACCGGCCGCAGCATGACCGGGAACGTGGCCCTGGCCCAGGAGCTCGGCTACCTGGACATCCCCCTGGGCATAGAGATCGACTTCGAGACCGCCGAGCACTGCGAGGACCGGGAGATCGTGGTCGTGGCCACGGGGAGCCAGGGGGAGCCCATGGCGGCCCTGGCCCGCATGGCCGCGGGCGACCACCGCCAGGTGGAGGTGAGGGGCGGGGACACCATCATCTTCTCCGCCCGGGCGATACCGGGCAACGAGACCGCCATAGGCGAGCTCATGAACCTCTTCAGGCACCTGGGCGCCAAGGTCGTGGACCCCCACGCGGAGACGATCCACGCCTCCGGCCACGGGCACGTGGACGAGCTGAAGCTCATGCTGTCGCTGACCAGGCCGCACTACCTCATCCCCGTGCACGGGGAGCTGAGGCACCTCCACCGCCACCGCGAGATAGCCGAGGAGCTGGGGATCCCCCGCTCCCGGATACTCCTGCTCGCCGACGGACAGAGGGTGGCCCTCTGCCGCGACCGCTCCTACAGGATGCTGAAGAGCGTCCGCACCGGACGGCGCCTGGTGGAGGGCAAGCGCCTGGGTTCCCCCACGGACCCGGTGCTGAAGGAGCGCCGCCGCCTCTCCGAGTACGGCGTGGTGACCGTGTCCGCCGTCCTGGACTCGAAGACGCTCGCCCCCCTCGCCCCGCCCGCCGTCTCCATCCAGGGGGTGCGCTACTCCGACGAGCAGGACCTCACCCTGTCCGTCCAGGAGGCGGCCTGGGACTGCTGCGCCCAGTTCGCCAAGGCGCCCGGCACCTGGGTCCCCGGCCCCAGCGGGGAGCCCGAGGAGCTCGTGCGCCGCCTCCAGTCGGAAGTGAAGTCCCTCTTCCGCCTCTACATCAGCCGCAAGCCCGTGGTGATAGCCCAGGCCGTCATGGTCGACCCGGAAGCCGCCTCGGCCCCCGGCGCGCCGGCGAAGCCGGAAGCGGGCGGCTGAGCGCGAAGCCCGTCCGGAAGGGCGTCCCCGCCCCGGGCGCCTCCGCCTCGCGGCAAGCCGCCCGCGCGGGACCTCATGCCCGCGGCGGGCCGGCCGCGCGGGACTTGCCGCCCGGTTCCGGCGCGGAAGCCCTTTTCCGGCCCCGCCCCGGAAGTGCCGGGCGCCGCGCCTCCCCGCACCCCCCGCAGCCCCGCCCGGGGCGGAGCGGACCTGAAAGGCCCAAGGCAGGAAAGGACCGCACATGAGCATCAGGGCAGTCGCCGAGGCCGCCAGGGCCTCCCTCCCCGCGCTGGCGAGAAGCTCGGGAACGGCGAGGAGCGCCTTCCTGGAGCGCATGGCCCAAAACATCAGGAGGAGCGCCAAGGCGCTCATAGCCGAAAACGCCGAGGACGTGTCCGCGTCGCTCTCTGCCGGCCGCACGGACGCCTTTCTCGACCGTCTGGCCCTTGACCAGAACCGGGTGGACTCGCTGGTCAGGAGCCTCCTGCAGATGGCCTCGCTCCCGGACCCCCTGTACGGGGTCGAGGAAACTGAGAGGCTGGACTCGGGGCTAACCGTGGGAAGGATGCGGGTTCCCCTGGGCCTCATCGCCTTCGTCTGCGAGGCGAGGCCGGGGGCCGCCGCCGAGGCGGCGGCGCTGGCGGTGAAGAGCGGGAACGCCATGGTCTGCAAGCCCGGAAAGGAGAGCGCCCGGAGCTCCAGGTTCCTGGGGGCAATCATGAAGCGGTCCCTGCGCGAGGCCGGACTCCCGGAGGAGGCGGTGGCGGTCCTGCCCTCCATGGACCGCGAGGAGGTGCTGGAGCTCGTTCGCCTGGACGGCGTGGTGGATCTTGTCATCCCCCGCGGGGGAGAGGGCCTCATCCGCCTGGTCGCGGAGAACTCCCGCGTCCCGGTCCTGAAGCACTACAGGGGCGTCTGCCACCTCTACGTGGACAGGGGCGCGGACGTCCCCTCGTCGGTCAGGGTCATAATCGACGCCAAGACCAGCCGCCCCGCCACCTGCAACGCCCTGGAATGCCTCCTGGTGCACGAGGAGGCCGCCCCCGAGCTCGCGGAGGCCCTCATCCCTGAACTCAGGAACAACGGGGTGGCCGTCCGGGCCTCCAGGAGCCTCATGGACCTGATGAGGCCCCTGGGCGAGGATCTCCTGAGCGAGGCCGCCCCCGGGGACTTCGACCGGGAATACCTGGATCTCGTGCTGAACATGGCCTCGGTCCCCGATCTCGACGCGGCGCTCGACCACATCCGCCTCCACGGGTCCAACCACACCGAGAGCATCATGACCCCGCACCTGGCCCACGCCGTCCGCTTCACGCGGGAGGCGGACGCCTCCTGCGTCATGGTGAACGCCTCCACCCGCCTGAACGACGGGGGCGTCCTGGGCCTCGGCGGCGAGATAGGCATCTCCACCTCCAAGCTCCACGCCTACGGGCCCATGGGCCTGAAAGAGCTCACGGCCAGGAAGTTCGTGGTGATGGGGGACGGGCACGTGAGGGGCTAGGGGCGGTGTCCGAAGGATCGATGTCCGAAGGGGCCCTGACGGACGGGCCCGGTCCCGTCCCGGAGGGGCGCGGGGCTCCTCGGGGACGGGACCGGAAACGCGGTGCGGACGCCGGCCCGGGGGGCCGGGACCCCGGGAAGCGCCCTGAGGGCGCCTCCCCGCCCCCGTCCGGGAGAAGCCTCTGGACGACGCGCGCGCTCCTCCTCCTGACCGCGGCCATCTGGGGGGGCACCTTCGCGGCGGGCAAGTCCGCCTCCGAGGGGGCGGGCCCGCTCACCTCCGCCATGTGGCGCTTCATCCTCGCCGCCGCGGTGCTGGTGCCCCAGTGCGCGATGTCCAGGGAGGGGCTCCTGCCCAGGGACAGGAGCGCCGCCACCTGGGCCCTCCTGGGGCTGTCGGGGCTCACGGGCCTGGTCCTGTACAACTATTTCTTCATAAAGGGCCTGTCCATGACTGGGGCGGGCCGGGGATCGGTCATCGTGACCGTGAACCCCGTGTTCATCTACCTGGGGGCGGTGATCTTCTTCGGGGAGAAGCTCACCCCGGTGCGGCTCCTGGGCATGGGGCTGGCCGTGACCGGGACGCTCCTGGTGGTGTCCGGAGGATCGCCCGCGGCGCTGCTGGAGGGCCGCTTCAACCTGGGCGATCTCGTAATGCTCGGATGCATCGCGAGCTGGTCGGCCTACTCGCTCCTCGGCAAGCTCGTGGTGAGCCGCGTGAGCCCCCTCGCCGCCAACACCTGGTCCACCCTGGCCGCGGTGGCGATGCTCGTGCCCCTGACCGCCCTGAGCGGGGAGCCCGTCCTGGCCTTCACGGGCTTCGGGGCCCGGACATGGATTTCGCTCGCCTTCCTGGGGCTTCTGGGGACCGGCCTGGGCTTCACCTTCTTCTACAGGGGCATCCTGGCCCTGGGTCCCCACAAGGCGGGGATCTTCATCTCTTTCGTGCCCTTCTTCGGGCTCCTCTCGGGGGCCGCCGTCCACGGGGAAGCCGTGACCGCCGCGGTCCTGGCCGGCCTGGGCTTCAGCCTGGCCGGAGTGGCCCTGGTCCAGAAGTACTGACGCCCGGAGGCCCGGGCCGTTCGCGCCGGCCCGGCCGCCCGAAGCTGCGCGGGCGCGCCCCGCCGCCTGAAGAGACGCCGGCCCGCCCGGCCGGGCATCCCCCCGGAACCGATCCCACCGGCCGCCGGATCCCGGATCGTCCGGAAACGCCCGGCCCGCAAAGGAACCCCCATGGAACCCGTCTTCACCCAGGAGGCCCGGGACGGAGCCTCCCGAGCCAGGGCCGGCACGGTCAGGACCCTCCACGGGACGTTCCCCACCCCGGCCTTCATGCCCGTGGGGACAAGGGCCTCGGTGAAGGCCGTGGACGGGAGGGATCTCTCCGAGCTCGGCGCCTCAGTGCTGCTGTCCAACACCTTCCACCTTATGCTCCGGCCTGGCGCGGAGCTCATCGGCGGGCTGGGGGGGCTCCACAGGTTCATGGGATGGGAAGGGCCCATACTGACCGACAGCGGGGGTTTCCAGGCGTACTCCCTCGCGGGCCTGAGGAGGCTCACGGAGGAGGGCCTGGAGTTCCGCTCCCCCTACGACGGCGCGAAGTTCCTCTTCAGCCCCGAGAGGGCGGTGGAGGTCCAGACGCTTCTGGGCTCCGACATCATGATGTGCCTGGACGAGTGCACCCCCTACCCTGCCTCCCGGGGCGAGGCGGAGAAGTCCATGACCGTCACCCTGGGCTGGGCCAGGAGATCCAGGGCCGCCTGGCGGCCGGAGACCGGGCTTCTCCTGTTCGGGATAGCCCAGGGGGGATTCCACATGGAGCTGCGGGAACGCTCGGCCGCCGATCTCGCGGAGCTCGACCTGCCCGGATACGCGGCGGGGGGCCTCGCCCTCGGGGAACCCAGGGAGGTCATGCTGGAGGCGGCGGAGACGTCGCTCTCGGCCCTTCCGGAGTCCAAGCCCCGCTACCTCATGGGCCTGGGCACGCCCCCCGACATACTGGACGGCATAAGGCTCGGGGCGGACATGTTCGACTGCGTGATGCCCACCAGGAACGCCAGGAACGGCCAGCTCTTCACCCGGACCGGCAGGATGAACATCCGCAACGCGAGGTACCGGGACGATCCGCTGCCTCCCGATCCCCAGTGCGGATGCCGGTGCTGCCGGAACTATTCGCGGGCGTACCTGAGGCACCTCCAGGCCCAGAACGAGCCCCTCTTCCCGCGCCTCGCCACGATCCACAACCTGGCCTTCTACCAGGACCTGGTCCGGGGCGCGCGGAAAAGTTTGCTCGACGGCTCCTTCATGTGCTACCATAAGCAGTTTCTGGAAGCCTACGGCCAGGGCGGGACGGACTGACCGGACAGGCTCGGGCCTTACGCCGTCCCCGGGCCGAGGTCCGCACCGGCCGCCGCCCGCTCCCATCCCAGCGCCTCGCCCCGAGCCCCGGGGCCTCCCCCCGCTGGCTTCCGGCCAGGGGCGGCAAGGTCCCTGGGCGTCCTTTTTCCGGCCCGGCCGCGGGGCCCGGGAGCGCCGCCCCACCCTTCCCCAGGCGCGCGCCAGCCGCCGACACCCCCAGGAGTCCCATCACACATGCTCACGAACCTGTACCTGTCCGCGGCCGTAGCCTTCGCCGCGGCGCCCGCCGGCCAGGGAGGCGAAGGCGCCCAGCAAGGAGGAGGCGGAGCCCAGCTCATAATCTTCATAGTGGGCTTCATCCTCATATTCTACTTCCTGATGCTGAGGCCCCAGAAGAAGCAGCAGAAGGAGCGCCAGAACATGCTGGACTCCATCCGCAAGGGCGACCGCATCCAGACCACCGGCGGCCTCCTCTGCACCGTCACCCACGTGGACCAGAGGGAGATAACGGCCCTGATAGCCCCCGAGGTGAGGGTGAAGATAGCCCGCTCCGCCGTGAACGGCATCGTGCGCCAGGGCGACAAGCCCGCCGACGCCCCCGCGGAGCCGGTCTCCCTCTCCAAGTAGGAGCCCGGCGCCAGGGCCCCGCCGCGCGCCCCCGGCCCGGCGGCGGACGCCCGGCCCGGACACGCCCGTCCCCCGACCGGCCCTGCCCCCGCAGGCCCCCCCTAAGCCTACGACCCGCAGCGGAGGCCGATCCCCGGCCTCCCGGACCATCCCCCAGGACGCCCCGGGCCCAGCGCCCGACCGCCCGGCGCCCCCGGAACCGGGGCGCCTCACACCCTTCGGAAGAGCCTTCCTTTATGATCCAGAACCTGACCTGGCGGGGCGTCATCCTCGCCCTGGTGCTGGGCGCCGGCATCTACACCATGCTCCCCACCTTCATGGCGCCCAAGGGGGAGGACAGCTCGTTCCTCCGCAGCCTCCTGCCCGGGCGCTCCATAAGCCTGGGACTAGACCTCAAGGGCGGGATCTCGCTCACGATGGAGGTGGACATGGACGCGGCGCTCAGGAACAGCGCCCGCCGCTCCGCCGACACGCTGAGGAGGGCCGTGGCCGACGCCAAAATCCCCGGGATCACCGTGGAGAACGAGAACTCCATGGACATCCTGGTGAGGCTCGGCGACCCCTCCTCGCGGGAGGCCCTGGAGGATCTCCTGAAGAAGAGCTTCTACGGCCTCCGCGCGAGCTCGTCCGAGGACGGCCTCCTCACCCTAACACTCACCCCCGAGGAGCAGGCGGACGTCAGGAGCCTCACCGGCCGCCAGGCCCTCGAGACCATCCGCAACCGCGTGGACATGTTCGGCGTGCTGGAGCCCGACATCAGGCCCCAGGGGGAGGACAGGATCCTCATCCAGCTCCCCGGCTTCAACGATCCGGCGAAGGCCGTGGAGCTCATAGGCCGCACGGCGGTCCTGGAGTTCAAGCTCGTGGACAACGGCCCCAAGACGGCCGAGGAGGCCCTCCGCACCGGGCCCCCGCCGGGCACCGAGGTCTACCAGGAGAAGTTCGTCGACACGGCCACAGGGACCGAGACCTTCCAGCCCATCCTCCTGAGGAAGCAGACCCTCATGACCGGGGACTCGCTCACGGACGCCCGGGCCTACATGGGGGACTTCGGGGACGCGAGGGTCTCCATCCGCTTCGACGGCAGGGGCGCGCGGGAGTTCTCGGACATAACCGACCGCTACCTGAACCGCAGGCTCGCGATAGTGCTGGACAACATCGTCTACAGCGCCCCCAACATAGAGTCGCGCATCCCGGACGGGGAGGCCTACATCAGGGGCTCCTTCACCATGGAGGAGGCCCGGATGCTCTCGGTGATCCTGCGGGCCGGGGCGCTTCCCGCCCCCGTGTCCATCCTGGAGGAGAGGACCGTGGGCCCCTCCCTGGGCCAGGACTCCATCCAGCAGGGCCTCCGGGCCGGGGCGCTGGGCCTGGGCATCATACTGCTCTTCCTGCTGTTCTACTACCGCTGGTCCGGGGTCGTGGCCGACATCGCCCTGCTGCTGAACTTCCCCATAGTGCTGGGGGGGCTGGCCGCCCTGGGCGCCACGCTGACGCTCCCCGGCATCTTCGGGCTGGTGCTGACGCTCGCCATGGCCGTGGACTGCAACATCCTCATCTTCGAGCGAATACGCGAGGAGGTCCGCCAGAACCGCCCGCCCTGGGCCGCCGTCTCCTCGGGCTTCGGCAGGGCCTTCTGGACCATCTTCGACGCCAACATCACCACGGTGCTGGCCGCCATGGTCCTCTACCAGTTCGGGAGCGGCCCCATCCGGGGCTTCGCCGTGACGCTCATAATCGGCATCATCTCCTCCATGTTCACCGGGGTCTTCGCCTCCAGGTGGATCTTCGACATGGCCGTCTCCAAGCTCAAGCCCAAGAGAATCAGCATATAGAAGCCCGGTGCCCCGCCGCGGCGCGTCCCCCGGGACGTTCCGCGGCGCGGCCGGGCTGCGGGCCGGGGCACGACCGCCCCGGGGCCGAGGGCCGGAGGCCGAAAGCGGAAGCCCGGAGGCCGGACGCCTCCGGCCGGAAAATGCGTCAAGGCACATAAAGCTCCAGGGATCCCAAATGACAGTCGAACTCATAAAGCCCGGCGTGAACGTGGACTTCATCGGCAACCGGAAGTGGGCATTCCTCTTCTCCGGGGCCATGATCCTCATATCGGTCATCTCGATAATAGCCCACAAGGGCCTGAACCTCGGGGTGGACTTCCAGGGCGGCTCGCTCATCCAGGCCCGCTTCGCCGAAGATTCCGCCACCCCGTACGCCGTCCGGGAGGCGCTGGCCGAGGCCGGCTTCAACGTCTCCAGCGTCCAGTACTACGGCGAGGGCGGGGAGCGCGAGTACCTCATAAACGTCCAGAACTCCGAGGGTTCGGGCGACACCGGACTCTCCGGGAGGGTGGTGGACGCCCTCAGCGCCGCCTTCGGGGCGGACGGGGTGGAGATACGCCGCCAGGAGATGGTGGGCCCCAAGGTGGGGGCGGACCTGAGGCAGAAGGCCCTGTACGCCGTCTACTACTCGGTGCTCATCATCATCATCTACATCACCGGCCGCTTCGAGAAGAGGTGGGGCACGGCCGTCCTCTTCGCCTCGATACTGATCGGGGCCATCTACCTGGTCTCGCTCTTCGGGGTCGGGGTGGGGACGCTCATCATCACTTCCCTCATCGTCACCTGCATAACGTGCTACTTCATGCGCTTCACCTTCGCCCTGGGGGGCATCCTGGCGCTGATGCACGACGTCATCATCACCACCGGGGCCTTCTCCCTCCTCGATAAGGAGATAACCCTCTCGTTCGTGGCGGCCATCCTGACGATCATCGGGTACTCGCTGAACGACTCCATCATCGTCTTCGACCGCATCCGCGAGAACCATGCCCGCAACCGCCGGGGCGACTACCCGCTAATCATAAACCGCAGCATAAACGAGACCCTGTCGCGCACCATCCTCACCTCGGGCACGACCCTCATGGCCCTCTTCAGCCTGTACTTCCTGGGGGGGCCCGTCAACAAGGACTTCGCGCTGGCGCTGACCATCGGAATCACCGTCGGGACGTTCTCCTCCATCTTCATAGCCTCCCCCATACTGCTTCTCTGGGAAACGCCCAAGACGGACAGTCCCGCGGCCGACGCCTCCAGGACCGACGCCCCCAAGACCGGCGGCTCCAAGCTCAGCAAGCCCAATCCCGCCGCCGCCTGACGCTCACGCCCCCCGGGGCTTGCCCGTGGACAGGGACGGATTCCCGGAAGCCCCGCCGCCCGCAAGGCCGCGGGGCTTCCGCGTTTCCGGGGGACACTGCACACTAAGGCGGAAAATTTCCTGGAGACCGCGTTCGGGAAGGACAGGCAGGAGATCTGAAACCTGCAGGACTGAAGACATTGAGACCTGAAGACATTGAGACCTGAAGACATTAAGACCTGAAGGCATTGAGACATGAAGAGCTGGAAACCCGGAGCGTGAAGGGGATACGGGAAGCTTCCGCGAATCCATGAGTCCCGTAATCCATGAATGATCCCCGGAATCCATGATTCCCCGGCCGGACGCCCGCCCCGCGGACCTGCGCTTTCGTCATGTCGAGTATGACATCTCGCCTCAACGAACCGTTATTCAGAGGCTCCGTAAACGGAAACTGCGTTTCAGACTGCGGCATTGACGAGCATTAGCGCAGATCGCGTCACATTGTTCCGTAACGGTTTAAATGACAACATGTTTCATATATATTTTGCCTAATCGTTGACGTTTGCGCCGGAGAGTTATATTGACCTCAGAGCCGGATAATTATTTTGCGATACCGTGAATGTCTGCTTCCGCAAACGCATCGTCCTGACAATTATGCAGTGAACATGGCCGTCGAGCCGCAATCACGCGAAAGCTCGGCACCTCGCCCGGAACCTGGCTGCAACGCCCCGGACGGATCGCGCGGCGTCCACTCTGCCCCGCCGGGAGACGCCCCTGTACCGGACGCGCCGGATCTCCTGCGGGGATGCGGGATTCCGGGCCGGGAGATTTCATGCCCCGCGCTTCCGCCGCCCAAGACGTCGACGGAATGCCGGTGCCGCTGAAGTCCGAAAAGGCTGCTTCACGGCGGACGCGGACGACATCGGGGCGGGGCCGCCACGGAGATCCCCCGCGCCGTCCCGGCACGGATCCCGACGTATGGAGGCAAGGGAAATTTGCCTCACGGTTCACGGGCGGCTTACGCCGTCCTCACGCGCTTCCCCCGCGCGCCCCGCCCACCGCGGTCCCGCGAAACCCCGCGCCGCCCGCGGCTTCGGGGGCGTTCTTGACATTTCCTCCGGCCGGGCCTTATATTCGAAGGCGCCCCGAGCGGCGGGCCGCTCCCGCCGAACGCCGTGTACGAGCCCCGCGCGGACCCCCGGTCCGGGCGTCCGCCCGTCCCGCTCACCCCTCTCCGCCGTCCCGGGCCCGTTCCGGGGCGATTTTTTTTTTCCGTCCTGCCCCTCGCCGGACGTCCGCCCCGCCCGCCCCCGGCCCGAACCCGCCTCGGGGCGCCGCCCCCCCGAAAACTCCCCTCCCCGCTCCGGGCAGGCATGATCGGTTGCCACATGCCAAATCTCGTTATCCTAGACGGCCACACTATCAATCCGGGGGATCTGGACTGGTCGCCAATAAGCTCAATCGCGGACGGCTTCGCGGTCCACGAGCGGACCCTGGACCCGGCCGACATCCTCCCAAGGATAGGGGACGCCGAGCTCGCGCTCACCAACAAGACCCCGTTCTCGCGGGAGACCCTCGAGGCCGCCCCCAGGCTCAGGTACGTGGGGATTCTGGCCACCGGATCCGACAACGTGGACATCGAGGCGGCCAGCGGGCTGGGGATAGCCGTCACGAACGTCCCCCGCTACGGGACCATGGCCGTGGCACAGTACGCCATAGGCCTCCTCCTGGAGATTGCCGGCCGCGCGGGCCTGCACTCCGAGGCCATAAGGCGCGGCAGGTGGAAGAGCGCCCCCGACTGGTGCTTCTGGGACCGCCCGCTCATCGAGCTTGAGGGCAAGGTCATGGGCATCGTGGGCTACGGGGCGATAGGGCGGGCCGTGGGCGCAATCGCCAGGGCCCTCGGCATGCGGGTCGTGGCCTACAACGGGGACAGGCCGCCGAAGACGGAGGAGTCCGCAAGAAACGATCCCCTCGTGAACTTCACGGAGCTCCTGTCGGTTTCGGACGTCATAAGCCTGCATGCCCCGCTCAGGCCCGAGAACCGGGGCATCATAAACCGCGCGTCCATCTCGGGAATGAAGGACGGGGTCATAATCATAAACACGGCGCGGGGGGGGCTCGTCGTGGAGAGGGATCTGGACGCCGCCCTGAAGTCCGGCAAGATCTACGCCGCCGGCCTGGACGTGATGGAGTCCGAGCCGCCGGACGACTCGAACCCCCTGATATCGGAGCCCGGCTGCATCATCACCCCCCACATCGCCTGGGCGCCCAGGGAGACCAGGGCGAGGCTGATTTCCGAGGCGGCGGAGAACCTCCGGCTCTTCCTGGCCGGCACGCCCAGGAACCTCCTCTAGCGCCGGCGGCGCACCACCGTTCCGGCGTACTCCCGCCCCGGCCGGCCTGCCCGGCGCCGGTCCCCGCCGCTCCGCCTTCCCCGGAACCCGCGGGCTCCGGCGCCCGCCGGACGCCGCTGGGATCCACAGGAGGATTTCCCCGTGAAGATAGTTATCGCCCCCGACTCCTTCAAAGGGAGCCTCAGCCCCCTCCAGGCCGCGACCGCCATCAAGAGGGGACTCGTGAACGTCTGGCCCGACGCGGAGTACGTGCTCTTCCCGGTCTCGGACGGGGGGGAGGGCTTCGCCGAATCGCTTGTCCACCTGGAGGGCGGGGAAATCGTGAAGAGCGAGGTCCGCGATCCCCTGGGAAGGAGGGTGGACGCCTCCTGGGGGCTTCTCGAGGGCGGCAGGACCGCGGCGGTGGAGCTCGCCTCCGCCTGCGGGCTGTGGAGGATCGCGCCCAAGGACCTGAACCCCGGCCGGGCCTCCACCCGCGGCTTCGGGGAGCAGATAAGGGACGCCCTGGACCGGGGAGCGGAGAGGCTCGTCCTGGGCCTGGGGGGGAGCGCCACCAACGACGCGGGCGCGGGCATGCTGGAGGCGCTGGGCATGAGGCTGCTGAAAGCCGACGGCGCCCCCGTGGAACCCGGACCCCTGGGTCTTCTGGAGCTCGCCTCCGTGGACGCGTCGGAACTGCACCCGAGGCTCAGGGAGGTGGAGATTACCGTCGCCTGCGCCGTGAAGAACCAGCTCACCGGCCCGGACGGCACGTCCAGGATCTTCGGTCCCAAGAAGGGCGCCACCAACCTCCTCATACCGTCCATGGACGAGGCCCTGGGCCGCTTCCACCAGGTGGCGGGCAAGCTTGCCGGAAGGGACGTCTCCTCCAACGAGGGCGCCGGGGCCGCCGGCGGCGTGGGGGCGGCGCTCATGCTCTTCACCGGAGCCGTCTTCGAGAAGGGGGTCCAGGTGATCCTCCGCCGGGGCGGCTTCCGGGAGAAGGCGAGGGGCGCGGATCTGATCATAACCGGCGAGGGCAAGACCGACATCGAGACCGTCTGGTGGGGCAAGGCCCCCCTGGGCGTCTCGGACGCGGGGCGCGAGATGGGAATACCCGCCGTAGCGATTGCCGCCTGCCTGGAACAGGGCTACCAGCGCCTCTACGACAACGGCATGGCCGCCATCATGAGCATGCTCCCCTCCCCCATGAGCCACCCGCAGTCGCTCCGGGCGGCCGCGCCCGTCCTGGAGGATGCGGCCTGGAGGCTCGCGAGGATACTCTCGGTGGACTTCCGTCCGGACAAGAACGCCGGTTAGGCCCGGACGGCCCATGTGCCGACGGGGCGCGGATGCACTAAATTTCAGGAACGGCCCCTTCGTCCTGGACGACCCCGGCGCGGAAGCGAACAGGGCCGGCGCGCACCGCGAAAACCGGCTCGCCGTCCGTTCCGCAGGGGCCCCGCAGCCCTCCGGCTCCCC
>JAISEQ010000285.1 GCA_031264045.1 Deltaproteobacteria bacterium | reverse complement strand
AGTCCGGGCGTCGGCCGGGAAGGGTGAGTCCGGGCGTCGGCCGGGAAGGGTGAGTCCGGGCGTCGGCCGGGAAGGGTGAGTCCGGGCGTCGGCCGGGAAGAGTGAGTCCGGGCGTCGGCCGGGAAGGGTGAGTCCGGGCGTCGGCCGGGAAGGGTGAGTCCGAGAGCTGGGTGTGGTGTGCGAGGGGGAGGCGGGCATTCCTGCGGCTTTGGTCGGAAACCGCATCCCCGAGCCCGGCTGCATGCCGGGGCGGGCGGCTGACCGGCACCTCCGATTAAGTCCTGGCAGGGGAGGGCTTGGCGGCGGGGGCAGGGGCACGGCAGGCGGCATCCCTCCGGACCCGCCCGGGCGGACGGATGCCCCGGCCCAAGCTTCATGAGGGGAGCAAACCTGAGGAACGTCAGCTTCCGGGTGACCGTCGGGCCATGGTCCGGGGCATGGAGCCCATGCCGGAGTCGCGGCTTCTCTCTTTCGGGGTGTGCCGGGGCAGTGTCGCAGGCATCTGCACTCCTCCGGAATTGCCTGGCTTGCTGATGGTCACACCCCTGCGATTATGGTGACAGCTTGCCAATGCCGGTCTCTAACACTGCGGGAACTCCAGCCCGTTTCCAGTTTCGAATAGGGGGAGATCCCCAAGGCAATCTGGTAGAGACAGGTATGAATTTTGCGTGTATCTCGCAAGCCGCCGACTTCTGCCTGACTCCGGAAGAAGGCCCGGCTTTAACCCTCCTTCTTCACTGGATCTCGCGTCCCCTGCCGCTGGAAACCTGCCCGTTGAAAGCGATGATTATGGCCCGCCCCCGTACGAGATAGCGGTCTCGGCTATCTCCCTCCAGGCCCGGCATGGATATTGCTTATCTCTTCGTTTGCGGAGGTCTGACTCCAGGCGATTCCCCGCATTTACCCTGTCACGCTAACCTTAATTTTCCGCCCCATCCTGCAGGGAGCCTGTCAGCTGAGCCCGGGGCATACTGTCTGCCAAATGGCGAAAATTCTGCTATCCGCATTCCCGTCTGCCTGAACCAGAAACGGTTTCTGCGCCAGGCGGTTTTTAACCCGTATATAAATCAATGTTTGAGGTTCCTGCGGAAATGCCGAACTGGCCGTAGTGGGGATGCAACAAGCTATTTGAACGTCACCAGGCGGGCGTACTCAGCCAATAAACTATAAAAGAATCGCAGACGTCGGGTTGAACACTTTGAGTATAATTGACGAGTATAATTGACTTCATCCAAGGTGTTAATGTAAAGTTCAATTTGCAGGAATACTTGCTTAAAATCAGTTTAGAATCAAGTGATTGGGCATTTTCTCTGTTTCTGTTGAATTATTTCTCCCTTCCATTCTGGAAAAGAATGTTTTCTCGAAACCCCGCCGAAATGATCTGGAAATCAGCCATGAAAATACAACAACTGCTCTGCAGTGCCTATTCAAATTTGTATCACCTGAATTTTTCCTATACAGATTTATCTCATGCAACGGGTACTGCCGCCAGAGATGTGGCAGATTCGCGTCCTATGCCATTCTGCCTGATTCTGTCAGGATTTTTTTTGGCTGTACTTTATTTTTCGCTTCTGGCTTTCCATCCCTCAGCTTTCGCGGCCGACTACTTCATGCCCGAACAGGACAAGCTGGCTACGGCGGACATCGATGCCTTTGACCCGTATGGCAATCTGAATTGGAGCTCCCGACCGCCATACAATTCGACATGGACAGGAATCATGTGGGGAACCGTTGACAGTTCTGGATTCGACAGAGTATACGAAATTTCAGTAGATGGCAAAGACTTGACCGGCTCGCTCATCTTAAGCGGTTTTGAATACTTGACCCAGATAACTGCAAATGAAAACGAGCTTGCGCGTCTTCAAGTCGACAAAGATCCTGCTCTCTACCACCTGGAGGTCTGGGGAAATCAACTATCATCCCTGGACGTGGACGACAACTCGAACCTGGAATACCTGGACGTTTCTTACAACTTCCTCGTTGCCCTGAACGTGAAAAACAACCCGGTTCTTGACGTCCTGAACGCGGGATTCAACAACCTTGTGGCCGTTGACTTGAGTGGCAATCCAGTTCTTCGGGATCTTGACCTGACCTACAACTACCTCATGTACCTTGACTTGCGCAACAACCGGTTACTCCAGTTTCTTGACGTATCGTCCAACTATCTTGACAGCTTGGACGTGGGCAATAGCCCGGATCTTCTATTCCTGGAAGCTATGGGAAATTATATTGCATCGCTTGACGTCAGCAATAACCCTTCACTCACATTCCTTGACGTTTCATTCAACGAACTTGACACGCTGGGCGTGAGCCGTAACCCCGACCTCCAACATTTGAACGTTGGAAACAATTATCTGTCCTCGCTGGACGTCAGCAACAACCCGAATCTTGAAGAGCTGGACGTATCTGTCAACTGGTTGGATTCTCTTGACGTAAGCATGAACCCAAACCTCAAATCGCTTAGCGTGTGGGGAAACTATCTTATGTCACTTGATGTCGGCAGTAATCCGCTTCTTGAATACCTCGACATGAATATCAACTATGTCACAAGCTTGGACTTAACCAATAACTTAAATCTCAAAGAATTGCGTGCAAGCTTAAACGAGCTGGAAGAACTGTTTCTAGGCACGAACAACATTCTGGAATACCTGGACGTCAGCAACAACTTCTACCTAACATCGCTTGACGTGGACAGCCAAAGCTCCCTTAAGTTTCTTGATGTCAGCGGCAATTCCCTCGGTTCGATCGAAGTGGGAGCAAACACATCGCTTGAACATTTGGATGTCAGCGGCAATTACCTCGGTTCGATCGATGTGGGCCTAAACACATCGCTTGAACATTTGGATGTCAGCGGAAATTACCTCTCTTCGATCGATGTGGGCACAAACACATCGCTTAAACACCTGGATGTCAGAGACAATTCCATCGGTTCGCTCAACTTGAGCACCAACACATCGCTTGAATATCTGAATGTCAGAAATACTTCCCTCGATTCGATCGATGTGGGCGCAAACACATCGCTTAAGCACATGGATGTAAGCGACAATTCCATCTATTCGCTCGACGTGAGCGCCAACACATCGCTTGAATACCTGGATGTCAGCGACAATTCCATCGGTTCGCTCGATGTGAGCGCCAACACATCGCTTAAACACCTGGATGTCGGCGACAATTCCCTCAATTCCCTTAACTTGGACGACAACCCATATCTTCAATACCTGGATGTAAGCCATAATGACCTGCTCTCATTAAACGCGGAAAACAAAGGGTACCTCCAATACCTTGACGTGTCCGGCAACACTAACCTGACATCGCTTTCCGTCAAGAATAGCGGGCTATCCTCGCTGGACCTGAGCGATATCCCAAGCCTGCTTGCTCTTGACGTGAGCGGAAACAAGTTTCCGCTGAGTGTCCTGTATGATATGATGTCCGTACAAAATCTGAATATAGGCGGTCAGTTTGATGTGGATCTTGACGCCGTCACTTCCTATACTGAACCAGGCATTGGTTACGACATTGCGCCCGAGGCAAAAATCAACGGAGTACCCACGGAATTTACCGTGGAAGTTAACGGCGATGCTGCGGTTTCCGGCACCGACTACGCGATAAGTCCAGAAGGCATACTCACTTTCATGGAGCGTGGAAAATTTCAGATCACGATGAAAAACCCTGAGGTCCGCAACACAGGCGTTTACGCGTCTCGTCATGCGACAGCGGCCACCTCCCTGATAGACGTCCTTCCGGCAGGCGCGCTCATCGTCTGGGCCGGGAATGCTTCGGCAAGCTGGGCACCCGAAGGTTCAGCCGCCTCCGCCAAGGACTGGCTGTACGACGGCTACGGGGTGAGGTACCTGGAAGGAGACGACGTGGACTTCGGGGCATCCGCCCTGAAACATGTCGTCGTCGACGCTTCCGGGGTGAACCCCTGGACGATGACCGTCGAGGATGGCGGCTACTCCTTCTCAGGCGGCAGGATAGAGGGCGTCATGCTCGTCCTGGAGGCCGCCGGTTGTTCATCGACCCGCTTCTCGAACGAGATGAGCTTTACTTACGGTGCCGAGGTCCTTGAGGGGAACACGCTGGTTTTCGATTACGGCGCCTCGGCCTTCCCTGCCGGGGTGGTGAGCGGGCTTTCCATAGTCGGCGATGGCGCCGTGTCGAAAGACGGCGACGGCGAGCTCACGTTTTCCAGACCGAACGCCTACGCAGGGGCTACCAGTGTTCTCGCTGGCACCCTCAGGCTGGCCTCCGGTGCCGATGTCTCGCGAAGCCTGGCTGGCGGCGGCCTTGTCCTTTACAGCGGGGCGACCTTCGACGTCTCGTCTTACGGCACCCTCGCCATTCCAAGGCTCGCGGTGCACGGGGGGGCACTTCCGGCCGTTATCGTGACGGGCATGGGCAACGCCGCTGACTTCAGGGGGGCGGATCTCGCCTGGAGCCTGCCGCAGTCGCTCCAGGACGTATCGTCCATGCTCCGGGTGAACGGGGAGGCCAGGATCGACGCGGAAACCGGCTTCTCCATATCCGACGCGCGGCCGAGGCTCGGCATGGCCGCAGGGGAGGCCCTGGTGCTCCTGGCCGCGGATTCGCTTGACGCCGGCGCCTTTGTTTCACGCCAGGTGTCGACGCCTGCCGGGGACGTGTTCCATATCATGATCGACCCGGCAGCGCCCGGCAGTATACTGGCGGTGCTCGCTTCCCTTTCCCCCTTGGTCCCCAGCTACGAGAGGATGAAGGCCTATCCCGAGGCCGCCGCGGCGGCCCTCGCATTCACGGGCCAGGGCCAGGACCTGCTTGCAGGTGAGGGCGTTTCCTCGGTCGTGACCGCAGCCTCGGGGCAGGCCGGCGGCCGGGGGGCCTTCGGCGCGGCTGAAGGCGGCAGCTCGCGGTACCGGACCGGATCCAGCGCGGACGTCTCCGGCCTCTCCGTCCTGGCCGGGGCGGCCCTGGGCGCTGAACTTGGCGCCGGCCGGCTTTCCTTCGGGATCTTCGCGGAGGCGGGCAGGGGGGACTACGATAGCCACAACTCCTTCGCTGGCTCCCGCAAGGTGGACGGGAGGGGTGACGTTTCCTACGCGGGGGGTGGGGTCCTGGCCCGATGGGACGCATTGGGCGGGGCCCTCCGGGGTCTCTATCTGGAGGCCTCCGCCCGCCTCGGCAGCCAGGAGACGGACTTTGACACCGGCGACATACTCTACGGCGGCTCCAGGGCCTCGTTCAAGATTTCGGGCCGCTACTGGGGATTCCACGGGGGCCTGGGGCGGGCATGGAAGCCTGGTGGCCAGGACGGGGCGGTAACCCTCGATCTGGGAGCGAGGGTCCTCTGGACGCGCCAGGAGGGGTCCGACTTCCGGGTGGACGCCGACAGAGTCCGTTTCGAGGACGCGGATTCCTTGAGGGTGAGGGCGGGCGGCCGCCTCGCCTTCGGCGCAGGGGGGCGGGCGGCTCCCTTCTTAGGCGCCTACTTCGAGAGGGAGTTCGACGGGGCGCTCCGCGCCTCGGTGAACGGCATATCCCTGGAGACTCCTTCGCTCAGGGGCAACACCGGGATCTTCGAGCTTGGCGTGGCGTTCAGGCCGACGGAGGCAGCCCCCCTCGTCCTGGAAATCGGGGCCCGTGGCTATGCCGGGAAAAGGCAGGGCTTTTCTGGGACGGCAATGCTGAAGTACGGGTTCTGACGCGCCTGGCCGCTCGGAGACGGAGCCGTTCCCCGCTCCCTGCGGCTGAACGCGGGTACTCCTGTCTTCTCCCCGGACGGAATGAAATGGGCTTTCGTTCACAGGTGTCACCTGGCCCGGCGGGGACGGCGGCTCCCGGTCCGGCGGGGAGGGGGATTCGCACAGGTCGCGGGAGGGCCGGCAGGCCGGGGAAGGGCAGGCCAGACCAGTTCAGACCAGGTCAGCTGGCCGTTTTTGAGAACTAATATCGGTATAATTAGTCTGATTATATTATCATAATAATTTTAAGTTTCAATCACATCAAAAGCACTGCTTTAAAATCCATCTGTTAAACTCAGGCATCTCTTATATCTTATAAAATTCCCTTATAATTAATAATTGGAACTTGGGGTCTGTAAAGATTCAAATTATAAAAGCTATGTCCTGATATTTCAGCGTTTTCGTGCGGCGGCTTGCGGAAGTTCGGCCCGGGACGAGACTGCCGCCGCCCTAGGCGGTCCCCGCGCGGACGGGGAGTCTTTCCGGTGCCGACAGATGCCTGCGGGGGAAACCGGATTTCAGACAGCTCCGGGCAGGAGGCCGCCGGCGGGGAACGGGCCCTGCGCGGGCCCCTCCTCAGCGGCGACCCGCGGGGATGTCAGCCCCGGCGGAGGGGGCGGAGGCCCCTGGACCCGCGACTTCCGGGAGCCCCCCCTCAGTTCCCCCAGAGGGCCATGAGCTTGGGCTTGGCCTTCTCGAAGACCTCGCACTCGCTCTCGATCTGGGATGTCACCTGGGAGGCGTTCGTGACGTTGGTGGCTATCTTGAAGTCCAGGAGGCGGGCCAGGAAGACCGGCATGAGGGCACGGACCACCAGCTCCCTCTGGTCTTCCAGGCAGCGGTAGGCGGCGGCCCCCCGGTAGATGAGATCGGCCCAGGCGGAGGGCTCGATCCTCATGCCCGCCGGCGGCGGATCCTTCAGGGCGTTCCATAGGTCCATGTGGCAGGAGAACTCGCTCTCCCAGATTGTCCGGGACTCCCGGACGGCGTTCGCGATGAGCGGCAGGAAGGCCGAGGGGGCGCCCTGCAGCTCGCGAGGGGGGAGGATGTCGGCCTTGATGTCGGCGCCGGTCACCGGGGTCGGCCTGGAGTTCCGGGGCCCCTTCCACGCCTCGGGACGGATCTCCATCAGCTGGTAGAAGGCCCGGAGGGTCCTGCAGAAGTCCTCGGCTATCCCCGCGTTGACGGGGAGCCTCTCGCGGCCCACGCGCGGGTCCCCCATGAAGCTCTGGAAGACCGGGCCGGAGGAGCAGGCGATGGCCGCGCAGGCGAGCTCGGTAGAGCAGAAGGCCGGCTCGGCCGGCCAGGCGGAGGTGTTCAGGAAGATTGAGTTGAGCTCCCCCGAGAACGCGAAGTCGCCCAGGTGCGGGTTCCGGATCCTGCGCCCGAAGAGTGCCCGGAAAAGGGGGTAGCTCAAAAGGTAGGTGATCGGCAGATCGAAGACGTGCCGGGAGTACAGGGGGGAGGTGAAGCACGCCCCGTTCACGAGGACCGGGTCCAGGAGCCTGGGGAACCAGGTCTTCTTCAGGGTGGCGGTGGAGGCGTCGAAGGTCACCACGGCCTTCGCGCCGAGCTTCGCCGCGGTCTCCACGATGTTGAAGAAGCAGTGCCTCCTGGTCCTCTCGGATCGCTCGGCCGAGGTGGAG
>JAISEQ010000189.1 GCA_031264045.1 Deltaproteobacteria bacterium | reverse complement strand
TCGCTCGCCGGAGGCCTCAAGCCCTCCGGGCCGGCTCCTCCTTCCGCGGGCATTGCCCCGGACCCGCTGGCCGGGATCTCCGCCGCCGCCGGGACCATCAAGCCCGGGTCCCTTTCCGTCGGCGCCAGGCCATCCGGGCCGCCCCCGTCCTCCCCGGGCACGGACGCCGGCCCTCCGGGAGGGTTCTCAGCTGCTCTGCCGGGGATGTCCGCACCGGCGGGTCCGGCAGGGCCGGGTTCCCCGCCCGGGGCTGCCGGGGCGCACGGCAGCTCTTCCTCCACCGTTCCGTCCCCGTCGGCCCTGCTGGACGCGGTTCCCCCGGACGGGATCTCTGCGGCGGCGGGTTCAATTAAGCCGGGAGCGTCTGCCGACGCCCTCGGGTCCGGAGGTCAGGTGCGTTCTTCCGCACATGACCGGGTTTCAGGGACGGAAGCGGATCGGCAGGCGGGCGTCCGCCATACGGCCGGTGCCGCAGGGCCGGGGGCTCCCGCCGGCTCTTCCCCTGTCCGGGCCGGCGAGCCTTCCCCGGGTCCTTCCCCGCCGGAAGGTACGGACGCGGAAGCCCTGAAGGCCGGGCATGCGGCCGACGTCCCCGCGCCGCCGGCGCCGGGGCAGGCGGAGGTGGAGGTGACGCTCTCCCCGGGGCTTCTGAGCCTGATAGGGCTCCCGGAGAAGGCGCCCGAAGCGGGAGGGGACTTCCTCCCCGACATATTCCATCCTGGGGACGGACCGGCCTTCGCGGATCTGTTCGCGGGGCTGGCCGACGGGAGGGTGCCGCGGTTCAACTTCGAGCACCTCCTGTGGAACGCGAGGACCGCCACCTGGGAGAGGTGCGCCTCCTCGGGGGAGGCCAGGATGAGCGCGGACCGCATGCGCGTGGACGTGTCGGCGGTCATGGGCATAATCCACACGAACGAGATCTTCGACGAGACCGTGAACTCCCTCGGGGCGCTCACCTGGCGGAGGCCCGGGGCCGGGGAGGGCCAGGCGCTCATCTCCAAGGACGACCACTACCGGGTCATGCTGGACACCCTGCCCACGGTATGCACCATCTGGGACGAGGACCTCTGCCAGATAGAGTGCAACGAGGCCGTGAGATCGCTCTTCGGGGTCCCGGACAAGAAGACCTTCTTCGACTACTATCCCCTGCTCTCCCCGAGGTTCCAGCCGGACGGGCAGACCTCGGAGTCCGCGAACCTCAAAAACCTCCACACGGCCATGAGGGACGGCTACCTGCGCTACGAGTGGCTCTTCCAGGACCTGGAGGGCGACCCCATCCAGTCCGACGTGACCCTGGTGAAGGTCACGGACGGCCGCCGGAAGATCCTGGTGAGCTACATAAACGATCTGAGGGAGCTCAAGGCCACCGAGGCGGAGCTGGAACGCGAGAGGGCTCTCCTGCAGAAGATTCTGGACCACAGCCCCGTGGCCTTCCTGATAAGCGTTTCCGGAAAGATAAGGTTCATTACGCCTTTCGCGAGAAAGACGTTCGGGGTGAACATCGCCGATCCGGTGACGGCCATATTCGAGAGCCCGGAGCAGGGGCAGCTGGTCACGAGGCTCATCGAGAAGAAGGGCAAGGTATCCTGGCAGGAGGTGGACATCAGGGCCCGCGAGGGCGGGCCCCTCCACATGCTGCTGAACGCCTTCAAGTCCGACTACTCCGGCTCCATCGGGCAGATGTACTGGCTCATGGACATAACCGAGATTGCCGAGAAGGAGAAGGCGCTGAACGTCGCCCGCGAGCTGGCCGAGGCCTCCACGAGGGCCAAGAGCGAGTTTCTTGCCAACATGTCGCACGAGATCCGCACTCCCATGAACGCGATAATCGGGCTGTGCCATCTGGTGCTGCAGACCGAGCTCTCGGGCCAGCAGCTCGAATACGTGTCCCGCACGCAGAGCGCGGCCAAGGCGCTTCTCCGGATCATAAACGACATCCTGGACTTCTCGAAGATAGAGGCCGGAAAGCTCGAGATCGAGCGCACGGAGTTCCAGCTGGAGGACGTCCTGACCGAGGCGATAGAGCTCCAGAGCATGAGGGCGCAGGAGAAGAACCTGGAAGTGTTCCTGGACATGCCGGAGATGAACCTGCCCTCCATGATAGGCGATCCGGTAAGGCTCTCGCAGATACTGAACAACCTTCTCTCGAACGCCATAAAGTTCACCTCCGAGGGGGAGGTGGGCATCAGGGTCGAGCTGGAGGCCGAGATCCCGCTTACGGCGACCGCCCGCTTCACCGTCTCGGACACGGGCATCGGACTTACCCCCGAGCAGGTGGGGAGGCTCTTCACCCCCTTCACCCAGGCGGACTCGTCCACCACCCGCAAGTACGGGGGCACCGGGCTGGGCCTCACCATCACCAAGCGCCTGGTCGAGATGATGGGAGGCGAGATCTGGTGCCGGAGCGAGCCCGGCAAGGGCAGCACCTTCGCCTTCACGGTGCGCCTGGAGCTGAGGGACCGCTGGGTGCGGGCCGACACGCCCCCCCCCTTCCGGGGAAGGCTTTCCTTCATAGCGGACGACAACCCGTCCTCCCTCCAGGTCCTCTCCACGAACCTCCTGAAGCTCGGATTCGAGGTCGTCCGCTTCGCCTCGGGCGATCCCCTGGTGAAGCGCGTCCAGACCCTGAGCAAGAACCCCGACGCCCGCCTGCCCGATCTCATAGTCTGCGACTGGGACATGCCCGGGCTCCCCGGGCCGGACGCCATAGCCGCCGCCCTGAAGGCGGCCGGCACGGGAAGGAAGCCCGCCGCGATGATGCTGGTCTCGGGCCCGGTGAGCACGCCCCAGCAGGACGCCGCCCTGAAGGCCGGCGCCCCGGTCACCCTCTCCAAGCCCTACTCGCTCGCGGCATTGAGCTCCGCTTTGACCGACCTGTTCAGCAAGTCCCCCTCCAGGGCCCGCAGGGCCGTCAAGAACAAGGACCACTCGGAGCTCGTGGCGCACCTGAAGGGCAGGAGTCTCCTCCTCGTCGAGGACAACGAGGTGAACCAGCTGGTCGCGAGCCGCATCCTGAGGAAGGCCGGCTTCAAGGTCGCCATCGCCAACAACGGACGCGAGGGCGTGGACATGTTCCGGAAGGGCGACGGCGGCTACGATCTGATCCTGATGGACATCCAGATGCCCGAGATGGACGGCTTCGAGGCCACCCAGACCATCCGCGGCATCCCCGGCGGCAACGAGGTGCCCATAGTCGCCATGACCGCGCATGCCATGACGGGAGACAGGGAACTGAGCATCAGGAGCGGCATGAACGATCATGTGAACAAGCCCATAGACGTCCAGGAGCTCTTCAAGACCCTTGCCCGCTGGCTTCCCGGTGAGGACGCGCCCGCGGGGGAGGGGGGCGGCGGATCCGGCGGGGGAGGAGATGGTTCCGGCGGGGGAGGTCCCGCCGCGGGAGAGGGCGGCCCGGAGGCGGGCTCTCCGGAGGGAGGCGATGCGGGCGTGGAACCTCTTGCGGCCGCGTCCCGGTCCGTATCCCCGTCAGGTGATGGGGCATCCCTCCGGCCAGCAACGCCTGCAGGCGGCGGGGCATCCCTCCAGCCAGCTTCTCCTGCAGGCGACGGGGCATCCCCCCGGGCGGCAACGCCTGCAGGCGGCGGGGCATCCCCCCAGCCAGCCTCTCCTGCAGGCGACGGGGCATCCCCCCGGGCGGCAACGCCTGCAGGCGGCGGGGCATCCCGCCAGCCAGCTTCTCCTGCAGGCGACGGGGCATCCTCCCAGCCAGCTTCTCCTGCAGGCGGCGGGGCATCCTCACAGCCAGCTTCTCCTGCAGGCGACGGGGCATCCTCCCAGCCAGCTTCTCCTGCAGGCGACGGGGCATCCCCCCAGCCAGCTTCTCCTGCAGGCGACGGGGCATCCCCCCAGCCAGCTTCTCCTGCAGGCGACGGGGCATCCCCC
>JAISEQ010000151.1 GCA_031264045.1 Deltaproteobacteria bacterium | reverse complement strand
CTCTTCAACCACCTCCATGCCGAGAACGGCTCCGAGGCTCTGGCCATGATCCGGAACTTCAGCCCTGATCTGCTCATCCTGTCCCAGAACCTGCCGGACATAAGCGGTCTCACCATCCTGAGCAAGGTTAGGCAGTTCGAGGAGGAACACTCCAAGACCATCATCATCATCTACGGGGACAAGATTAACGAGCGGGTGATGGCAAAGGCCGGCAGGATTGGGGTGGACGACATCATAATCGCCCCCTACGACGACGACACCTTCAAAAGGCAGATCTTCAACACTCTCTACGAGGAGCCGGACGAGAGGACCCAGGAGGCGGAGAAGCTTAACGAGAAGTGCAGCGAGCTCATCCAGGACGGAAAGCTCGACGAGGCCCTTGAGACCTGCAACGACATCATCAAGTTAAGCGACAACGCCGAGGTCTACTACAACATGGGCTACATCCTCTCGGTCAGAGGCGACTTCGAGGGTGCCCTCCGGAGCTTCAAGAAGGCCACGCTCATAAACAACCAGCACGCCAGGGCCTTCAAGCAGATGGGGCTCATCTACCAGAAGATGGGGAAGATAGACGATGCCCAGAAGAACCTTGAGCACGCGGCGGAACTCCACCTGGTCCTGAACCAGGAGAACGAGGCGGAGGAGATTCTTAACACCGTCCTGACCTTGCGCCCGAACACCACAAACGTATACAATACGCTGGGTATCATCTACCGCCACCAGGGGAGGCTCCAGGAGGCGGTCGGTGCCTACGAGAAGGCGAGGAAGATCCATCCCGAAGACGAGAACATCTTCTTCAACATGGCCCGGGTATTCATAGACCTGAACGACATCCCCCAGGCCCAGGCGGCCCTTCGGAAGGCCGTGTCCCTGAACCGCAAGTTCACGCCCGCAGCTGACCTTCTGAGGGCCACCGAGCTCGGGATAAAGCTCAGGACCTGACGGAGGAGGGCCGCCCCTCGTGCCCCTAGCCGATGACTGACTCACTGCCCACCCTCCCCACCGAAGTCCTGGTCTGCGGGCTGAGGATCCGTCTTCTCGCCATGGAGACAACCAAGTCCAAGTGGACTACCCTGCTCATCGGAGCCAGGCCGGGCCGCTTCCTCATCTTCGAGATGCCCAGGGCCAACAACACCCCCGTGAGGCTGGACGAGGCCAGCCGCTGGTCGGTGAACTTCATAACCCACGGCCAGGTCTTCACGTTTACGAGCGAGGTCGTGGGATCCTCCTACCGCCCCTACCCGCTGGTCTTCTTCACCTGGCCGGAGACGGTGGACATCTCCAACCTCCGAAACGACAAGCGCTACCCCGTGAACATCCCGATAACGGTCGAGACCTGCGGAGACCCTCCCCAGATCCTGAGCAAGGGGCTCGTCCTCGACCTCTCCTGGGGCGGGTGCCTGGCGGCCTCCACCTCCGAAATTCCCGACTCCGTCCCCCTCAGAATGAACATATATCTGGACGACACCAACACCATAGAGGGGCTCATGGTGGAAAAGAAGTCCTGCCGCAACAAACAGGGCACCTTCTATACCGGCCTCTCCTTTCTTTCGGCCAACCCCCCGGCCGTCTCCGACAGGATAGGGGAAATCCTGACCGAGATAGAGTCATCCCCCCTGCGGATCTGAGCCGCAATGGTCTTCGGGCCGCTTCCCTCCTTGCCTTTCCGCGCTGAGGATCGGGCGACGTTTCCCGATGCTCATGATGCCGAAGTTTGGCACCTGAACCGGCTGCCCCCTACAGCCCCGTCACATCGCACTACCGGCCCGCTTCCCGGCAGGCCAAGAACCCGGCTTCCCTTAAGGATCGGCTTTTTATGAAAACCACGTCAACCTACCTGATTCCGGCCCTCGCCCTGCTTTTCCTTGCCGCCGGGCCCGGGACGGCCTTGGCGCAGGACCCTCCGGTCGGCCCTCCCGCCCAGAGGCGCCACCCCACCTACACCCTTTTGGGCCGAGACGCGGACCTGGTGGCTCCCGATTCGGTGCTGAACCCCAACTTCGTGGTCTCCACCGCATCGAGGATGGCCGAGGGCTCCCTGTGGCGGAGCGGTTACATCCCCGAGAGAATGGTCGGACTTGACGTGGGCGACGTGGACGGCGACGGCAAGAACGAGCTCGCCTACGCCACCCTCAGGAACGTTTATCTGTACCGCCTTGAAGGCGAGACGTACACCCAGCTGGCCACCTTCAAGATGCCGGACAATGCCAGGTCGGTTGCCTTGGACGTCTTCGACGTGGACGGCAATGGCCGCAGAGAGATTATCGTCACCGCCCAGAACGACAGCACCCATGCCGCGAATACCCAGATCCTGTCCTACGACGGCACCAAGGACCTGAAGCTCTTGGCGGGAGGAATCAACTACTACCTCAGGGTCATCGGTCCGGAGAACGGCAGGGCCCTCGTCGCCCAGAAGCCGGGCACCGCCGGGGGCGAGATGTTCTCCGGCCCGGTCTACTACGCCTCGCTTTCGGGCGGCAAGATCTCCACCGCCGGCAAGCTCGACCTCCCCTTCAACGTGAACATCTTCAACTTCAACATCGGCGAGATCGGCCTGGAACGCATGCGCCTCACCTCGTCCATCAGGTTCCCCACCGAGCACCTGATCCTGACCGAAACGACCGGCGAGAAGGTCTGGGAGAGCCATGACGAGTACGGCGGCTCCATCAACCACCTCAACCTCTACGCCTACGGCGACGCCGCCAAGAACGTCGAGTACCTGCCCACCCGCATCATTCTGGCCGACATAGACAAGGACGGGGCAAACGAGCTCATAGTCGCCAAGAACAGCATGGGCGGCACCAGGCTCTTCAAAAACCTCCGCTCCTTCAACGCGGGGGCCATCGAGGCCAGGAAGTTCACGAACCTCTCGCTCGTTCCCTTCTTCACCAACACCAACCTCATGCCCGGACCTGCCGTGGACTACATGCTGGCCGATTTCGACAATAACGGCTCCAAAGATCTCGTTGTTGGCATCCTCATTGAGCCCGGCAGCGGCATGATGGAGGAGGCCCGCTCCATCATCTTCGCCTTCAACAACCTCTATACCGTGGAGCCCGCTCCCCTGCCCGGCCAGCCCGTCTCCGGACCCCAGCAGGGCACCCAGCCGGGCCAGCCCTCCCCCGGCCCCCAGTCCGCCCAGGCGCCTCCCCGCTGACCGGCCTCCCACACGGTTGGTGCGGCTTGACAATCCGCCCCGTTTATGGGATAAACGTCCGGCTCCGGAGAGATGTCCGAGTGGCTTAAGGAGCACGATTGGAAATCGTGTGTGGGCTCAACACCCACCGAGGGTTCGAATCCCTCTCTCTCCGCCATGGCTTTCTGCCCAGCCGTGAGGCCTCCGCAGTCCCGGCAGAGCTGTAATCCAGACAAGACGGCCCCGGATTCCCCATCAGCCTTGGGGATCCGGGGCCGTCTGTTTTTTTGCTGCATCTCCTGATGCCTTGAGGCTCCGTGCCCGCTTGCTCGAAAGCCCATGACGTGACCGTCTGCCTCCGGGGCCGGGCAGGGAGAGGGGGTGGTTCCGGAGGATATCTACCGTTTCATCGGGGAATGCGGCGGCGGGCATGGCCGCGGAAACAAATGATTCTGGGGCCTGTCCGCCGATTATGTGGCAGGAGAAGGAAAAATGCGGCGCCGCATGGCGCGGCGCCGCATTCCGGTGAGGCGGATGGTGTCTGGGGAAGGAAGGGAAACGGAAGGGGGGAAGAGGCCCGTGAAGAAGACCTGCGGGGTTCCCGGGAGTCCCCGCCGCGTCCCGCGTCCCGACTGCGGGCAAGCCGGAGGGGAGGGGAGCCCGGTCGGAGCCCGGGCTTCAGCTCCGGGCTGTCCTCCGCCTAGATCTTCTGGGGGGAGGGCTTCGCGCCCTTCCGCATGCTGGGATTCGCCACCGCGAGGTTCGAGGAGGCCACCTTCGGAGAGGCGTTGGCCATCTCCTTCATGAGCTTTCCGGGCCTGAAGGAGATGCTGTACTTGGCGGGGATCTCGATGTTCTCCCCGGTACGGGGGTTGCGGCCGACGCGGGCCGACTTCTTCTTCACGTGGAAGGAGCCGAAGCCCATCAGGGCCACCCCCTCGTGCCGGCTGATGGAGACCATGATCTCGTGAAGGGTCTTGACGATGGTGTCGTCGGCGTCCCTGGCCTTCAATCCCGTGGAGTGGGCGACAGCGGTTACCAGGTCGTTTCGGTTCATGGGAGTCCTCCACAATGCGCGGCGTGCTCGCCGCAGGTTTAGGGACCGCCCTGGTTCGGCGGGTCCCGGTTCATGAATCCCGCGGGGGGCCGCGGGAAGGTTTGGGGAAACGGAAGAATGAGGCGTTGCCGAAGAGGCCGATGTCAGAGGGCGGAAGGCGGGAAAGGCTCAGGCGCGGCTTCTGAGGCAAGGGTCGGGAGAGTCGAGGGTGGCGAAAGGCGGGAGGCGCGGAAAAGTCGCAGGGGTAGCGTCCGGGCTTTCGGCCCGGTTCGGTTGCCCGCTGGTGCTCTTTGTCGGACTGTCGTCCATGGAGCCGCCTGGCGCCCGGGGGCGGCGGCGGCCTATGTCTGGAGGGCCGGGAGGATCGGAAGCCGATTCGGTGGGTTCCACTGCCGATCGTTTGTATTTTATTGTCCGGTTACCTCAAAGTCAAGCAAACATTGCATCATTGGAGGAATGATGATTTAATATCAAATCAATTTCGTTAAGCGCGGTTTGATGGTTTCTGGCCAGCTACCGGCCCTCCCCGGGCTCCGGCGGCCTGCATTTTTTTTTCACGGGCGAAATTTTTTTCAGATGCAGGGGTGGGAGCCGACTGGGAAGTGCGGGAAGGTCGAGTTGTAATTTCTGACATGTTTACCGCTAATTACATCTAGCATAGTTAAAAAAAGACTTGAATTGGTTAAAATAGTCTTATTCAGTATAAAGTCGGTGATTTTGGTCGCATGGAAGGCCAGGGGAAAAAAAACTGTTGCAATATTTGCCCGTTTGGTATATATAATCCTTTGCCTGAACCGGAGACGGTGGGTGTAGTTCAGTTGGCAGAGCGCCAGGTTGTGGCCCTGGAGGCCGTGGGTTCAAATCCCATCACCCACCCCATCCTTTTCAGGCCCGATACGCCGAAGTGGCGGAATTGGTAGACGCACGGGTCTCAAAAACCCGCGAGATTTTCTCGTATCGGTTCGATCCCGATCTTCGGCACCAGTTTTTCCCCGGCCATGCGCCGGGCCGAAGTGACATCAGGGCCGACCGGATTCCAGGAGTCCGGTCGGCCTTGCTTTTGACGGGGCTATGTCGGCCTTCGGCCGACATCCAGAGCCGTCTTCAAGTTGCCCGGCCCGGTTTCCCCCCGGAAGAGCATGCACCCCTCCACGAGAGGCCGGGCTCCCTGACCTCCGTGCCGTTAAGGCTTGATTCGGGGATGAGAAGGAGTATCATCGAAATATGGCGGGGCGGCCCTGTATCTCCCCTCCTCTATTGAATCCATGTATTTTTTATCACTCTTTTTATGTTATTTTATATATCTTTTATGCTCGTTTAGCCTGTTTTAGATTTTTGAAGTCTGAGTCATGCCCGGTCTGAAAACATACACGGCGGCCACCTCGGTCGTCTTAGGCCTCGTGCTTCTCTTTTCCGCGTCTGCTTCGGCGCAGGAGGGCTATCCCCGCGAGGGGGCCCGTCTTCAAGTTCACGAGGGGTCCGGGCGTTTCCCGACGAAAGGCATGGACCTTCGGCCTCCCTCCAGGCCAGTGCCCGACCCGGCCTTCAAAGGCCACGACTACGGGGCATCCTCACGCGAGTTCGGGCGGATGTCTGTCAGGCTGGGTGCCAGGCCGTATGGGGATCTTGAGAGATCCAGGGCTTTCTCGGGTGCGGATCCCCTGGAGAGGAGCCGCTACGGGAGGGACGATGCGGTCGGGCGTTTCAGGGCCCTTCAGGAGCGTCAGACCCGCGACCTTTACGGGACTGGAGGGGGGAAGGGCAGATGACGGGCGCGGACCCTGATGGGTCGAGCTCCTGCCCGCGCGTCGTTTTCCGTCTCGCCGCCCCGCCCTGCGGCCTTCCGGGCGGCGGCGATGCGGCCCGGCAGTCCCGAGCCCCGCGTCTTTACCGGCTTTTTTCCAACGCCGCCGCTACGGACCTTCCCATGCCCGAAAGATTCTCTCCCAGTGCCTTGCTCCTGACGCTCGTCGCCGCCCTGGCCGGGTCGTTCCTGCTTGCCCCGGAGGAGGCCGTTTCCCAGCAGCAGGGGCATGCGGAAATCCTTGAGACCGTCGAGAGCGGCTACCTCGCTCACCAGAGTGGGAACTACGACCAGGCGATAGAGATCTACACGGCCATCATCCGGAGGCGCGGGCTTACGCCCAAGCAGCGGGCCGTTAGCTATCTGCTGCGCGGCGAGGCCAAGAGGGACAAGGGCGAGCTGGACGAGGCCGTCTACGACTTCACGCGGGCCTTGAACCAGTGGCAGAACTACCCCCAGGCCATCTTCTTCCGTGGCCAGGCCCTCGCGATACTCAACCGTCTCCCCGAGGCGCTCATCGACCACACCAGGGCCGTGGAGCTCGACCCCGACAGGGAATCGTACCGCACGAGCCTGTCGCTTCTCAGGAAAAGGATGCAGGACGAGGGACTGTCCACCGAGGTCCTGAACTCCACCCTGGAGATACGCATTCCTCAGGAGAGGTAGCGGTGGACGGTTTTCCCTCGGCCGACCCGTGAAGCGGCTGGCCCGGCACCTTCCTAGGGCGGCGGGAGAGATTCTTAGGGGGCCTTGATCAGTGCGGCGAGTATCAGGAAGTTGAGGACGATGGCGATGAGTACGGCGGCGGAGCCCTTGTCCTTGGCCGTCTTCACCTTCTTGTTATACTCCGGGGATACCAGATCGCATATGTCCTCGATGGCCGAGTTCAGAAGCTCGGTGAAGGGCACGAGCAGGTAGCCGGCCGTGAGGGCAACCTTCTTCCAGAGCGGCCAGGGCACGAAGAACAGGATCGCGACCAATAGCGCCAGCGCTATGGTCTCGAGCTTCACCGCCTCCTCCTTGCTGAAGGCCGAGGCAAGGCCGCTCAGCGAGAAGCGCATGGCGTTCCTGGCTCTTCGGGGGATGTTCGCGAGGGCTTTGAGCATTTCCTAGTCCTATCCTAGCCGCCGGCCCGCGAGCTCTCGGAGTTGTCGTCGGTGCAGGGTAAGCCTTGAAGGGCGTCTCTGGAGAGGCTTTCTCCGGGTGCGGGTCCCTCTGCGGAGATTAAGATGAGGATGTAGCGGCCGGCATCGCTGAGCCAGAGGGCGTCCCTTATGGGGCTAAGGTGGACGAGCCCCCTTCTGCAGAGGGAGAGGAGCGCGCGCGAGGCCATTTTCCGGTCCGATTCGGGTATAATTGCCGTCACCGGCCGCCAGCCGTCCGGGGCCGAGGCGAGCCGGTCAAGGGCACCGAGCATGGTCTGGTCCAGAGCGAACTCCCGTGCTATCTCCTGCGGAGGGCTCCCCGTCATGAAGAGCTCCTCGA
>JAISEQ010000147.1 GCA_031264045.1 Deltaproteobacteria bacterium | reverse complement strand
GGGCGGGTCGCGGCGGCGGCCGGATTTCGGGGGGCTCGGGGTCGTTTGCGGGGCCGGGACGGGGCGGGGCAGGTGCGGGGCGGGGGTCGGAAAGGCAGATCGGCGTCCGGCGCAGGTGTTCGGGACGCCGCGGGAAAGGTATGGCGGCGGGGGAGGTGCGGACGTCTCTCAGGTTCAGCTGAAGGTAGGGGGTTCAGATTTATCGGTTTGGTATCGGGCGGACTTGAATTTGTCCACAGGTTGGGCTCCCGTGACCGTTCGGGGAAGCGGGGGCCCCCGGAGGGCCTGATTCTGCCGGAGGGCGGACGGGCAAAGGCTTCGGAGCGGGGCCCGCCCTCGGTCGGAGTCGGCGCCGCGCAGGGGTCGGGCGGCACTTTTCCGGGCGCCCGGCATTTTTTTTTCGGCCGGGGAATTTTTTTTTCGGCCTCGGAGGGCGGTTTTTTCCGGTTTCCCGAAAGCGGCGCTTCAGGATGCCCCGGGCATCGCGCGAAGGGGGGCTGAAAGGACCCGTTAAGCCGGCTCGAGCGGGGCTTCAGGCGGATCTCGGGCGTCCGCTGAGTTCCCGGAGGAGGGTTTGCCAGCCGAAGTGCCCGAAAGAAGCGAGGATCCGCTTCGGATGTGCAGGAGATTCGAGGAACGCTCGGCCGGAGCTTCAGCATTTCCGCAGGGAGATCGCGAGCTCCGGCTGAATGCCGGCGGCAGGCGCGCCTCAGGGGCCGCGGAAGAATCCGCGAGAGCCGGTGGAGGGGAGAGTGGCTGGCAATATCAGGTCCTCCCGCTTATAGTCTGTACGGCATCTGCCGATTGGAGAAAAGAGAAGGGCTTTTTTCCTGAGACGACTGCCCGGGGACCGGTATCAACGGGCGAGCGGGGTCCATACATGCTGAATCTCACGACGCCCGTTGGCGGGCTTAACATCAAGAGCGGGAGCCTCTACGGGGGCACGCTCGCGGGCGGGTTCAAGCACAAGATCGAATCGAGCACCCTGAAGATCGAGACTCCCGGGCTCGGGGCCGAGGCCTCCGGCGCCAGGGAGGCCGCCGAGTCAAAGGGGGCGCTGGCCAGGAACTTCGCGGCGTCGCTTCTGGCGAACCTGGTAGCCGCCGACAGGCTGGCCGAGGAGAGGAACCGCCACACCGACGAGGAGAACAAGCTCCTGGTCAAGGCCGTGACCGACTTCGTGGACGAGACGAAGAGCCTTTTCGGGGACGACGAGGCCAACCGCCTCATGGCGAACCTCCTGCTCGCCACCGACGGGGCAGTCACCGAGTCCCGGATAGCCGTTTCCGTGACCGAGTTCCTGGGCAAGATCAAGGACACGGCCATGGCCACCTTCAGCGCGCAGGGGTCGAACCAGGAGGCCCTGGACAAGGCCTCCGGGCTCCTGGAGAAGGTCTCCGACGCCGTGGGGATCCTGAACGACGGGCCCAGGGGCTACGAGGGCACGCCTCTCGCGGGGGCTCTGAACGACTACTTCGGGAAGGACAGGACGGAAGATCAGAGGAAGTCCTTCACGCTCGATCTCGACTGGCTCTCCCGGGCCGAGCAGGCGGGGGCCGCGGCCGCCGCCGCTTCGGGACAGGAGCTGACCGTACTGAAGGGCGAGATAGGGGAGGGTGCCGTCGCGGCCGCCGCGGAGTATCTCACGAACGAGCTGGCCGCCGCCGAGGCCGCGAAGATCCTGACCGAGCTCAAGGAGGACGAGGACGTCCTGGAGGCCGTGGACAGGGTCCGCGAGCGCCTGGCGGAAATGGACCGCGCGGCCCAGGCGGCCGCCGGGGAGTCGGCGGCCGCCTCCGCTGCCGCCGTCGCCGTCGCCGCCGCGGATGTGGCCGAGCCCGCGGTCGGCGGATACACGGTCTCCGAGTCCGTCGCCAGGGCCGCCGTCCAGGGGACAGTCAAGGGAGCGGCCGAGAGCGCCTCCAGGCGGGACATCTTCGACGAGTATCTCCTGAAGTCCATGACCCAGGAGATCAACCGGGCGGTCAGGGAGGACGAGCGCCTGGCGGAAAGGCTCCGGAACCTCGCCTCCCTCAAGATGGGGGTGGATCTGCTCAGTTCCACTTCAATCACCGTGGGCGGCTGGCCCGGGCTGGGCATAGTCCACACGACCGGCTTCTCGGTATCCGTGGGCTGGAAGAGGGAGTTCAGCGTCTCCGTCGATTCCGAGGGCAGGATCGAGACCGGCATGAGCGAGTCCGTGTCCGTCAGCGCGAGCTTCACCTCCTCCACCTCCGTCGGCTTCGGCGTGGGCCTGGGCGCGGGGCTCGTGACCGGATACGGGACGGCGCTCGCAGCCGCCGCCACGCTGGATCTCGCCAAGACCCTGGAGCACAGCTACTCGAGCGGCAGGAGCGGGACCAACAGGTCGACTTCCCTGACCTCGAAGTCCTTCCTTCTCAGCAAGCACGTCTGACGCGCGGCGGCGCGCGGCGGTGCGCGGGGGGGGCAGGGCGCGGGCGTCGTGCCCCCCGGAGGCCGCTGGCGGCGGAACGGGGCTTCCTGATCCTCCGAAACGAGGGGGTCCGGGGGGCTTTTGTTTTTTTGGGGGGCCGCGGGCCTGCCGGACATCCGGCAGGCGGGGCGCGGCGGGACGGGAGGCGCCGCGGGGGTCGGGGCAGTGCCGGGCGGTGCCGTTCCGGGACGGGCGGGGCGACGCGGTAACGCGCCGAGGGCGCCCCGCCCGGGCGTGACGTGGGGCGGCGCTTCGCGGTGCCTGGCAGTCCGGCTGTCCGGACGCGGCACGGAAACCGGCTTTGGGGGGAGGAAGCGGCGCGGGCCTGGATGGCCGCCGCGGGCGCGGAAGCTCCTGCCAGGGAGGGGGAAGGCGCAGGCCCGGAAACCGCCTCCGGACCCGGGGATCCGCCGGCCAGGCGTCCGCGGGAAGGATTGCGCCCGGGGATCGCGTCCTGCGGCGTGGGCGCGGCACCGTTGCGGCATACCGTTTTACGCGGCGCCCGCGGCTTGCCGAAGCTGGCCCCGGACGGCTCCGGCGCTTCTCTGGCCCGCGGCCCGGACCGTCTGCGGGGTTCCCGGTTTTCCGGCCCGCTCGGCATCGGTCCGGGAAGGCGCATGGGATGTCCGCAGGTTTTCACTTGTCTCCCGACACTATATTAATATGACGGGGCGGCCGGGGATCGGGGGGGATGTTTGTCCCGGACCGCGACCCCGAGCGCCGGGTCTTTCCGGAAGCGGCTTCCGGATGAGGTCCCCGATGTTCCGGAAAAGGCTCTCCGCGTCCTGATTCATGCCGGAGCGGGGATGACGGCAGGGCGGTTCCGTTTGCGGGGCGAACGGCGCGGATGCCGGGATTTTCCTCGTCGGCGACGTCGGTTGCGCCGGTCCGGAAAGCTGACCGAACGGGCGTCCCGCGGCACGGGCGTCCTGCGGCACGGGCGTCCCTCGGCACGGACGTCCCGTCTCCAGCCGCTGCGGAAGCCGTCAGCATCGCCCACGATGAAGCGGAGACCGTCTGATCCGGCGATGCGGCCCCGCCGGAGGCGTCCGCGGGAACCCCGGCCGCCGGAGCCGCGGGGAAGCGGAGCCCGGCGGCAAGACGTTCGCGACGGGCGATGGGAACGGTACAGCCGTCCGGGAAGGGATGCGGAGGAAGAGGGGAGGCCGGGCTGCCGTCCTGCGGACAGGGCATGCCGCAGGCCGTGCGGTCAGCCCGGAACGGCATCCGCGCCTTGGCGGGGCGGTATGCCGAAGACCCCGGAATTTCACGGTGGAAGGCGCGCGGGGCAGGGAGGACGGTCTTGGCCGGCCCTGCCGGAGGCAGTCTGGAAACTGCCGCCCGAACGGTCAGGGACGCGCGTCGGTACTGCGGCGATCCCGACGTCGTCCGGATGCGGACGGTTGGCGGTATAAGCCATGCCGTGCCGCCGAACCGCCGGGGAGGGAGGAGGCGTCGGGGCGGCCGGTCCGATGCTTCAGTTAAGGTGTCCGGAACTGGAGGCTTTAGCGGGCGCGCGGAGGCGGGAACGCGCGGCGGCTTCCGGGGGAGCCCTCTCGTCCTGTGCGCATTTCAGGGAGGGTCGGCGAAGAGCGGCGGAACTGTGGGGGGTGATCGTCCCGGCGTCCGGACGTAAAGTTTTCCGGGGTGAAGGCGGCATGGTAAAAGGACATCGGGGCCGTTGCTCGCGGGGAACTTGTCGGGGGGGGGATGTGCCCCGGCAGGCGGTTCCGTATCCGCGGCGTCAGACGGCGACGCGGGCCGGAGGCGCCGGCGTCGGAACGGAACTGCCCGGTGCGGGGAACGCCTTCGTCAGGCACGGACGGTGCCCCGCGTCTCCGGGCCGCCGCAGGGCGGAGGAGGCGGGAAGGGGCAGGGGGCGGACGCGCCAGGTCGCGGGGTTTGGCGCCGGAAATGATCTGCGGGCGGACGGGGGGACTCGCGCGAATGTCCGCCGGCCGAGGCGAAGGGAGGTTAGGTCGCGGTCGCGCCGGGCCGCGGGCAGTCCGGGAAAAGGACGGACGCCGCGCGGAGTGAAAGTCAGGGTTCAAATCTCCGGCGGCCGGGGCTATACTCCGGCTGATTCCGGCGGCCTTCATGGCAGTGGAGGATCCGGCGCCGGGAGGGAGGGGGACCGGAGAGGAATGGAGATAATTCTGTTCGAGCCCGAGATACCGCCCAACACGGGCAACATAGCCAGGCTTTCCGCCGGGCTCGGCATAAGGCTCAATCTCGTGGAGCCGCTCGGCTTCTCCATTGCTGACAAGGACCTGAAGAGGGCGGGCCTGGACTACTGGCCCCTCGTGGACCTCCGCGTCTGGCCGGACTGGAAGTCCTTCAGGGGAGCATGGCGGGGCGGGAGGATCATAGCCACGTCCGCCCGCAGGGGAGAGCACTTCTCCGGGTACGCGGCGGAGGAGGGGGACGGGGTGCTCTTCGGCAAGGAGACCGCGGGACTTCCGGAGGAGCTGACGGAGGCGGCCGACAGGGTGTACAGCATCCCCCTCCGGCCGGGAGTGCGGAGCGTCAACCTCTCCACCGCGGTGGGGTTCTTCATGGGTATCGCCATGTGCCGGCTTCAGGGAGGCGCGGCGTAAAGGCGGAGAGGCCGCCGGAGGCCATGGGGGGTAAGCCGGCGGCGTGAGCCGCGGCGGCCCTTCAGGAAACTGCACGGCACGGAACTGCGCACGGCCCGCGATGAGGGGAGCGCTTTCCGGGGAAGGGCATGTCGGCCGGATGCGCCCGGGACGACCGCATGAAAAGGGATGTGCCGGTCACGCGCGCCTATTCCGGGCTGAGTTCCGCAGGCCCGCTTGCCCGGCCGGCTGCCGGAAAGCGGCACCTCCGAACTGAAACGGCATGGCTTCGGAGCTTGGGAAGGAATGGCTTCTGGGCTTGAAACGGCATGGCTTCGGAGCTTGGGAAGGAATGGCTTCTGGGCTTGAAACGTCATGGCTTCGGAGCTTGGGAAGGAATGGCTTCGGGGCTTGGGACGGGCAGGCGTTTCCGGCTTCGCGCGTCTCTCGGAAGGAGACGGGGTGAGTCGGCAAGCTTTCCGGAAGCGGAAGTCCGGAACTGGCTGTAAGGTATTGCCCGGAGGCGTCCATAAAGCCTCCGGAGGGCGTTGCGGGAAGATTTTTGCGGGGATGCCGGATCCTCTGCCGGGACTGACGCTTCCTCCCGGCCGAATCTTTCGGGCGCATGTCCCCGCTTCAGGGATGCCGCACGTCAAGAACCGGTTCCCGGCACGGGCGGTCCTGTACGTCCGGCACGGACGCGGCCGCGGAAACCCGCAAGCGGCACGGCACTTGACCGTGCGCTCCTTATGCCGCGCATCGCGGGGTTTCCGAGTCGTCGGGCGGGAGAGAAGACGGCGGACGGAAGGGAGAGAAGACGGCGGACGGAAGGGAGAGAGGAGAGATGAGATGAGATGAGAAGGGTTGGGGAGGGGAGATGGGAGGGAAGAGGGGAGTTGGCATCATGTCTCCGGGCCTGCCGTCCGTGTGCCCCGGAGCATCTTCCGGGAGAGCGGGTTCCTGACGGGGTGGGGGACAGGAACGGAAAGATGGAAGGCGTTCTCTCGCGCATGGGGAAGGGTTTGGCCTTATGGGCCTCAGGGGCAGCGGACCGGAGCCGGGACAGGGAAAGTGGAAGTGGAAGGGGAAGGGAAAGGGAAAGGTTCCGGGGCACGCGGGCTCGCCGCCGACGGCGCCGGGGGAGGCGCCAACAGGTCCTGTGACGGGTCTGCAGGGAGGTGCGGCCGCGGAAATTCTTGACGTCCTTGCGCCTCAAGGGCGTCCGGTGAGCCGGGGACGGGTGCCGGCCGGGACGGTGCGTGCAGGTTCAATGGCTTATGCCGCAAAGGTTTTGAGCCTCGGCGTCTCCGCCGTTGCAGGGCACGGGAACGGTCGGTGACATGCCGCGTTGCGGGAGGGAAGAAGCGGGGGATGCCATTGAGCGGGAAATGCCGAATGCGGAGGATGCCCGGCGTGATTGGCAGCACGGAAATTTCAAAACCCGGAAAGAAAACGTGCGATTGGCGGGAAACGGGAGGGCTCCAGAACCGCGGGGCCGACGTGCGGAGCGGGAGGCTTTAGGCGGGAACATGTCTGAGCTTTCGATGTTGCCGGAAACGCCGATACTGTGCGGAGATCCCGGTCGGGAACTCGGTTCCGGCGGAAGCTCGGGAGAGGTGTCCGCATGACCGCCGTCGGAGAGCCCGGGTCGAATCGGTTCAGAAACGCGGTCCTGCAAGGACGGCGGTGCAGGCGAGCGCGGGTGTCCCGCGGACGGCGGATCGGAAAAATATTGATCCCGACTGAAAAATATGCCGAAAATGCTTGCAAGCGGAAAAAGTTATGTGCGATAATCCGATCGTCGGGAAGAGGTGCTTTCAGAGCCCGGCAGGATTTCGGCGGCACGGTGAGCCGCTCGATCCGGAGAGCCCGGCACCGGCGGGCAGACCCCCAGTTCACGATTGAAACATAAGGCGAGGCCCGGCGGTCGAAGGGAGACGCGGTCGGGGCGCTTGCGTTCCGGAAACGCCGCATGGGGAAAGCGTCCTGAGATGCGCCCTGGAGACCGAGACCGAGAGCGAGAGCGTCAGGGAGACGGACTTCACCATAGTCCGCGCGTGAGCGCGGCTTGCTGACTTCGCCCGCAACAAAACATCCCGGAGGCAGCGTGCCGCCGGACGCCGCCTGTCCCCGCGAGGGGCGGCGAGCGATTCCGCCGTCTTGCCGGAAACGGCGCGGACGGTCCAGCATCTGAAAGGACATCTATGACCATGGACACATTGTTACCCGGCGACGACGACAGCCTGGACCTGGACGAGATCAGGGCCTCCGGCCCGGACGGGGACGACGAGGACGATGACATCGAAGACGAGGAGGTCTATCTCGGCGATGACGACGAGGACGATGACGACGAGGAAGACATGGACGATGACGACATCCTGGACAGCGAGGATGAGTTGGAGGAGGACGAGGACGACGAGGACGAGCTGAGCGAGAGGGTGGAGATTGAGGAGATCACCGTCAAGCCGAAGCCCGCGCGCAAGTCCGCCGCCAGGAAGCCCGCCGCCCGCAAGCCCGCGGCGAAGAAGCCCGCCGCGAGGAAGCCCGCGGCCAAGAAGACGGCCTCCGCCAGGAAGCCCGCTGCGAAGAAGCCCGCATCCTCCGCAAAGCGTCCCGTCGGTCGCCCGCGCAAGACCAGTGCCGCATCGTCCCGCAAGTCGGCCGCCAAGAAGCCCGCCGCCCGCAAGCCTGCGGCGAAGAAGCCCGCGGCCGCCCGCAAGCCCGCGGCGAGGAAGCCCGCGGCCGCCCGCAAGCCCGCGGCGAGGAAGCCCGCCGCCCGCAAGCCCGCGGCGAGGAAGCCCGCCGCCGCCCGCAAGCCGGCGGCGAGGACGCCCTCCGCCGCCCGGACGCCGGCGGCGTAGCCGCCGTCCGCCGGCTCGCGGCCCGGGGGGGGCCGGCGGGCGGCCCGGGGGGCG
>JAISEQ010000112.1 GCA_031264045.1 Deltaproteobacteria bacterium | reverse complement strand
CTTGACACCATATTCTGGAAGATGACTGGCATTGGAAGGAAAAAACAACTTCGCGAAAATATTAGCTGTAGCCAGACACCAACATTGTCGTTCAGGATGGCGGTGACGGAATCTGGAACTCGAAACCTTTTCAGTGTACTTTAACTTTGTTCATCTTCGCCATACGTTCTTACAATTTTCTTGAATTTTCTTCCGTTTCATCACAACGTCCTTTCAATTTTAAAATTCACTTCCCTATCGTTCAGCGTCCTTCAACTTGATTCAGCGGCCTTAAATTTTCAAAACACTGGCTGCGCCGACCCGGAGAGTTACGGTGCCAGCTGGGAAGCACGGAGGTATCGGCAGTGAAGAAGGTCAAGATTACGGTGCTCAAGACAAATTTTGACAGCGCACTTGCTGAGGAGTACGGTATAAAAGGACTTGGGACATGCCCGATGCACAGGCCGGGGAGGTGTTCTTTGCCGATTTCGCCAAACCGGCTGGCTTCTGTGACGAGGCGTGGAAGGCCATCTACCAGTATGCCTTCTCCATGTCGCACGGGGCCGAGGGGTCGCTTTTCTACTACGGCGACTGGATCGCGAAACCCGGTGTCGCGATAGCCTGTTGCAACGACGGGATCCGCCCTGTGGTGTTCAAGCTGGAAGCGACCGGAGAGCAGTCCCTGCAGCCGGGGGCCGACTGAAACTAATGGAGAAACGTAGCTCATGCCGCCAGATCTTGACATTTTGCCATGCCAGGAGATGCTGGGTTGAAACTGGGGGGTGGTGAACATGAAGCACTGGAATTTTTATCAGAGAGTTCCCTAGCTTTGCGTCTGAACATTCCCGTCATTTCAGATATTGAGACTCATTCCGCACCTCTGTTCCAGGTCAGATGACTCTCTTTTGAACCCGTAAACCAGAACGTTTGAGAATTTTTTCGGCAAGATAATTTATATTAGTTCGTATTGTTTGCTAGAAAAGCTGTTCCGAACGCCAGTCAGGTGAAGGTAAATATAGGAAATATCCGAAGAATACAACATATAAATCATAACCACGATATTGGAACTCTACGGATAAGCTGAAGATCTTCACAAGGATTTGGAATATACCGTTCACAGCATTAAAAAATTTCCATAAGCACTAGTCAGCCGAAGAACAAAAGAGTATCCCCGGCCCATTCGACCGTTTGGAATTATGGTCTCCTCCGTTCGTACAGGAAACAGGGCTATTTCTACATGGTGCTCATAAATTTTTCGATGCTCAAGTCAACTGAAAATAATTTACCTAAGTATATTTCACATTAGAAATTTTAATTGACAAACAACTTCGCTTGACAGAAGCATCAAAATTTTCAGGACTGAATCATTGACGTAATTTTCAAAATCATGGCATGCTCGTTACTAAAAAATAAACCTGACATTATTTTCTGTTTCCATCAGACTTTACGGACAATGTCATCCGTGGGCACTATGCTATGTCGGAAAGCAGATTTGTCTCGTTCGGAGTAATGTCAGGCCAGGGAAAGATTACGGGATTAATTCCATACTGCATCACGTGCCAGAAAATTTCAGATCTTCCGGGTTTTCCGAAAACCCGCCTGAACGGCACAATCCCGGACTTCCAAACCTCTGACCCCTAAGCTTCTGAAACAGCCAGCGTCCGAGCGAAACCTACCATTCGCGTACCCGGTTTTCATACCGGGAGTGGGATTTAATGTTCAGGATCATGCCTTAGTTCAGTCTCGTTGGCATGAATCGACATTGCAACGTTCCGGCTTCACCACCTGACAATTTTCCGGTGCGACATCGTGCCGCGGATGCCTTTCCGGGCCACTGGACATGTACCCGGAAAGGCGTTCGCGAGCCGCAAGGGGGGCCGTCCGCAGAGGCACGCATTCCCTGCGGCCGACTCGCCTAAACGATCACATTCTTTCAGGCAGGACCTCTCCTTGCCGGGCCGACGAACCCGTGATCAGAAGAGTTCGCGGCAGTTCAGGGCAGCCGGCAGTTCCGGCGGCATCATCCCGCAGCCTCAAGCCGCTCCCGGCGGTCATCTTGAAGACAGCGGCATGACAGCCGAAGTCCAAAACCGGATGCAGGGCGTTGCGGAACCTGCCGTTCGGGCAGTTCCGGACATGAAAGAAAGAAGTCACGAAATCGTCCGCAAAGGGCGCAGGCGGAAGACGACCGATCTGCGCCATCTCCGCATCTATCCCACCTGGACAGTAATCTTCTTTTTAAGGGCGAACTTCTTCAACTTGTAGTTCATCAGCTGGGGGGAGATCTTGAGGCTCCTGGCCGCTTTGGCGGCGTTTCCCCCGGCGGCTTCCAGGGCTGCGGCTATCCTCTCGGCCTCGGCTACGGAGTGGAGGTAGTGAACGGGACGCTGGACACCATCCCTTGACCCGCCCACGCTGAACGAGATGCCCTCACGTTCCCTGAAGAGTCTCTCCAGCAGGGTGGCCGCGAAATGGAGTGGCTTCAGCTCGGTCTCCCCCGCGGAGACGGCGTTCATGGCTCCCTCTATACCTCCCTTGAGCTCCCGGACGTTTCCCGGCCATGCATGCCTCGAAAAGGCCTCCCTCACCTCGTCCGCGACCACGTCAACGCGCCTGGAAAAGGACGAGGAGTACGCTTCGACGAACTGGTCAGTCAGAAGGGGGATATCGCCGGGGCGGTTCCTCAGGGGCGGTATGGACAGGGTGACCACCCCCAGCCTCACCAGAAGTTCCGGCTTCAACCTTCCGGCGCCCAGCGCGTCCCTCAGAGGTTCCGAGGAGGCGCTCATGAACTTCACGTCCAGCTCCCTCACCCTGCCGAACGCGCCCAGCCTGGGTACCCTGCCCTCCTCGACCGCAACCTTGAGCCTCTCCTGGATGGCCGGAGGCATGGCGGAGAGCTCGTCCAGATACACGGTGCCTCCCGAGGCGAGCTCCAGGATTCCCGGCCGGTCGACCGCACCTGTGTAAGCTCCCTCCTCAGTTCCGAAGAGGATGCCTTCCAGAAGGGTCTCGGGCACGGATCCGAACCTCAGGGCCAGAAATGGCCCGCCCCTCCCCGAGGTGCCGGCAACGGTGCGGGCCAGAAGGTCCTTGCCTGTCCCTCTCTCGCCGGTGAAGAGAAGGGGGGATGCTGAACTTGCCGCCCTGTAGGCGGCCTCGATCACGGCCTGGAACGAACAGTCCGAAGTGACCAGCGAATCCGGCACCGCCGCGCAAGCCTGAACCTTCACGGCATCAGAGCCGTTACCCCCGCCCGTCTCCGAACCGTGCTCAGTCAAGCTGGCGGCATCGGAACCGTACTCGATACCGGTTCCGGAACCGTTTCCGTTCGAGCCGTTTCCGTTCCCGGATTCATGCGAGGCGGCAGTTCTGGCGCCTGCCGCCTCGGCGAAGGCGTCCATTATCCTGCCGTACTCGCCAATGAAGGTGATGCAACCGAGAAGGACACCGTCCTTTGTTATCGGAAAGGCATTTTGCACGGAATTGACCAGTCTCCCAGATGACGATCTGTACAGGAAAGGCTGGTTCACGGAGGGAGTCCTGGACAAAGCGGCCGCGAGCGTAGGTGCCGGCCTGCCGTCAGGACGGTGGACCTCGTCCAGGTTCCTTCCCAGCACGTCCGAGGGGGACACCCCGTCTATTCCTGCCTGAGCGCCGTTGTAGTAGACTATCTCCGAATCGGCGTTGACAATGGTAACGCCGTAGAAGAAATCGTCGAACAGACGGGCCAGGAGCTCTTCGCCGGTCAGGCCCAGCGCCATGTTATCAGTGCCTTGAGAATTCATACTCTCATCTCGCACGGGAATGAGCCCGTGCATTGTATTGGAAGGTTCCGTAAGAAGCGGTGGCCTGAAACCGGATGTTCTGTCGGCAGGAACATGCCGTAATTGCCCCGCATCAGTCGCGCGAACTCTGTCCTCCCGCCTAAAGAAGATGGGCCAACCTGCTTGTGCATAAAACCGGGCTGGGGCTAATCTGGAGGAGCGGAGACTTCTAAGTTACGAAAATCCACGCAAGGCGGATGAAAAATCCCCGTTCAGTACAGACATCTCGAACATGCGCCTTCTGAGCGCCCTGAACCGATCTTAATGCTCAGGCCGCATCAGGTAAAGCGGTAGCGCGGCATCAGATGCTGCAGATCAAAGAATTTGAGATGAAAACATGAAACGTCTACCTTGCCGACAAACAAGCGAGCAATTATTTACCACGAATAGGACTCACAAACTAATGATCCGAATCGAATTTCTCAATAAATTTTATAAATACAATTTTTAAACAATCTAATATTCAAACCGAACGGACGGACACCAGAACTCAAACCACAAGTAACTATTGATTGATGATTCCATTCATTGAAAATGATTCATCCCATATAAAATATTGGCTAAAATCAAGATTCAATGATAAACATTTTACCGTTCTGTATTTAAATATGTTCCGATGTTGAAATTCTATCAGAACATACCAAAGATTTTTATGATATTACAGAATTAAATATCTTTAGAAAATTCTGATCGGATACTGTCACTAACCGACCTTTCAGTCACGAATACTGCGGCTTGCCTCAAATTCCTCCGATTCTTTCATGGATATCCGAATAATTGAAACTTATGAGCTCTCCCCATCCGAAAGCAGGAAAACTGCACACATTATTCTGTTGACCTGAAGCCAGTTACCTCAAGCAACTGATCTGAAGTTATTTTCGTCCTACAGGCAATACTCCCCCCGAATCCCCACAGGTCACGCAATACAGAACACTCATGCTGGGGAAAATCATTTTCCTGCTTAACGGGACACTAACGATACGATGCCATGAACCATATTTTCGGATCACCTCTTTGACAGACCGGACGTAATCATCCTAGACAGCAACCTTCCCGTCCGCCGAGACCGCAGACGACCTGATCACGCACGTCCGGTAACAGTAACCCCTTCCGGTTTCCTGTTCCTCCTTTAGCTGCCACTCCTCCCTCCCGGTCCCGCCTCGTAGAGACTTCGGCATTCCTTCGCTTCGGTTTAACCGGTTCGTCACGGACTCCCGTTACCCCACCCAATGTCTATCCCGGATCCCGGCCACCCTCAACCCTCATTCACCCGATCCGCAAATTTTTACCGATTCCGCCGGACCCCGCCCGCGCGGCCCATGCCAAAAAAAAACCCCCGGCGGCCGCAAAAGCGCTGGGGGCTACGATATTGATGAATGCGGAACGGGGCCTGAGCCCGTAACCTGCCCTACTTGCGTGGATACTTCCCGGGGGCGTCCAGGCGGAACTTCTTGAGCTTACGGGATACGCCGGCCTGGCTTATCCCGAGCATGCTGGCCATCTCCCTGGTGCTCCTGCAGACCCTTATGGCATCATCCAGGATTTTCCTCTCGAAGCCGCCCAGAACTGTGTTCAGATTCGATTTCCTGACTGTCTGGAGAGTCGGCACCCGGTCATCGGCCTCATCGGTTATTCCCCGGCCGCCGGGGACGGCGGGAACAATTTCTCCATCGGAGCCGAAGAGTTTCTGGAGGTAGGGGCCCACGTTGGGGGAACCGCTGAAGACAACGGCCTTGTGGAGGGCGCTCTTAAGTTCCCGGAGGTTGCCCGGGAAACGGTAGGACAGGAGGAGGTCAGCAGCCGCCGGGTCCAGGTAGCGTCGGAGACCGTAGCTTTCGTTATGGTCCTTCATGAGCACGCGGGCCAGCTCCACCACGTCCTCCCTCCGCGACCGCAGGGGCGGGACAGAGATGCAGCTCCCGGCCAGCGCCTCGGCAAGCCCGTGAAAGAGCCTCCCGTCCTCCGCCGGAGAGTTGGGGTTCCCCGAGGCCGTGAGGAGCAAAAAGACATCCGACTTGACTGAGGCGCTCCCGCCTGCCCGGTGGTACACACGCTTGGAGACGAAGTCGCTCAGCCTTTTCTGAAGCTCGCCCGGCAGGGCGTCCGCGTCCTCGAGGCAGACGGTACCGTTCGATGCGGCCTCCAGGAGGCCCGCCACGGTCGTGTGCCCGGCCTCGGCCCCGAAGATCTCCTTCTCAAGTTCCAGGGGCTCCCGCCTGGCGCAGCTGATCCGGACGTAGGGCTCAGACGAGCGCGACGAATTCTCATGGATGAAGCGAGCCACCTCGTCCTTGCCCGTGCCCGGCTCGCCGGTTACAAGCGCCTCCTTCTGCTGCGAGCGCGCAAGCCGGGACGCCAGGTCCAGGGTCTTGCGCATCGCCGGGCTCTTAGTCACGAAGGTCTTGGATGACCCGGGCCGGTAACGGTGCCCTGTCACCTCGTCTCGGACCGACTCGAACAGCGACCTGTCCAGATCGGCGTACTCCTCCCCGAAACAGGAGGACTCCAGGCTCTTCATGGTGAAGACCGCCAGCTCGAAGGACCCGTCTGGCCCGAACACCGGTATGCCGGAAACGAAGACGGCGCTCTCGCCGCGCGGGCAGCTGGCGAGACCGGCCATCGGCCTCGTTCCCGCGATGACGTCCAGGACGAGCCACTCGCCGGAAACGAACATCCCCGACAGCCTCGAGACCGGGTGCCCCTCCAGTTCCTCCCGGCTCTCGCCAATGATCGACGCGGCATCGTCGTTCGCGTAGATGATCTCGCCGGACGAGTCGATCATCATCAGCCCGAAGGGGTAAGCGGCTATGACGGTCTTGAACAGGCGGTTGTCTATCCGTGAAGCGGGAACGGCACCGAAATAGACACCCATCGTCCTCATGTCCGCGGCGGTGACGGAGAGGCCCTTATCAATGCCTTCCAGCGGCATGGCCACGAGATACTGCTCCTCAAGCTCCGGGAGCTCCAGGCAGGAACACCCGTCACCGGCCGCCAGGATCTGGACAAGCCTCTTTCCGCCCTCCGGCAGGAGATCGGTTACTCTCATGCCGACTGCATGTGCTCCATCTCCCTTCGGATTGATGAGTTCAGTCATCTTGCTGTTTACCGCCGCCACGTGACCATCGCCATCCAGAATTAGGACGCCCACGGGGAGGCCCTCCAGGGCCGCCGACAAAGTGAGTGTGTTCGATGCGCCGTGACCGCCAATATCGTGAGGGGGCTTTGCCATATGGAGTTCTCAGGTGGGTTGGGGGTTGTCTGGTGCGGGGGCGTGCCGTCCGCGAAATTCTGCCTCAGGACTCATCCTAAAATGCGGTGAGCGGCCCTGACCGGCGGTACTGTTCATTGATTTGCAGCTTGGCAGCGGCTTCAATCTGAGGCCAGATTTACCATAATCCATTTTTCACTGCAATACGTCAAAACCGAATAATACATAAAAATCACTACGTTTTGTATTCAGGATCGTCAAAATGGCTTGTCTTCTCAATACGTATCTTCCTTGAAATTTCTCAAACTGTTCAATATTTTTATGAGATTCAATATCGCTTCAACATCGCGGTCGAATCTGATCCCTGTCAAGTCAGATGTATTAACTCAAGCGTAGCACAGATCTACATTGGAATGTCATCCCTGTCAGCTCACATCACATAGTCTAAAATTACTAATGTGATACTGAACATGTTCCGACTCAATCTGACCACATCTGCACTCATAAAAGATGTTTTTGAAATAATTAAATTTTAGCTTTCAAAAATCAAACTTTTGATAAAAAACTTAAAAAAATTATGATTCTGCCGATTTCTGAACCTGACACTCAGCTCCAGCCGCCATAATTAATGAGCTATCTCCATGTTATCATTAAACTTTTCTGATCTTGAAAACAACATGAAGGATCCATGTTGCACTCCGCATTCTTCTGAACATTTTTTTCATTTGTCCCGAAAATTATCATTTTATCCGCCGAATCGCCTTTTACTACCCTTCACTGACTGCTTCCCACCCCTCATAACAGCCAAAATCGGAAAGTGTTCACGGCCCTGAGATACGCCGATACAGATTCCATGAACGTTATGCATATCGATAGACCTTCTTTCAAATTCTCTGTCTCCTCATCGCAACCCTCGAAATATCAACGCTTCTGACAACAAATTTCGAATTATTCAATATTACATTTTGCCCCTCTAATGAATCACTCTTGATTCTGCTTCCGGATTCACATTATTTCCCGATACATATCTGTATCATTACCCGCACGGCAAACGCATCACTCATCTTTACGTCTCACCATTTCCGACATGGTAGCGGCTAGTACGTTAATCTGATACATCATAGATTCAGAATATGTTCATAGCATCCGCACATCCGCGTTACTCATTCCTCCCGGAACCGTCGTCTTTCCGGACTCGAGCGAGAGTCTTCACCTGATCAAAGCGGCCCGGCTTCTCGACTTCACCGCTTCCAACAGACATTCTGCAATTTCCGGAAAATGCCGTCCGGGAAGAGACGGCATTCATCAATTACGATGCCGCCTGAACCGATTCCCAATCACTCAGGAGAAAGGAGCTGCCCTCACGTCCCGAAAACGTCCATTTCACGGCCTTTGATAACCCGCACGTATCCCCCCATTCGACCCTCCCGAACCGTTCCGCGTCCCCGGGCACATGAAGTCACGTTCCCGCCGCAGCCGGACTTCCGCCCCGCCCCGACCGGAAGCGCCGTCTTCCGAGACTTCCGCGCGCCCCGGCTTCCTCGCCGCACCCCCCCCGACCGGGAACGCCGGTTCCCCGAAACACCTTCCGGCCATCCGATTCGCCCCGTCAGGACGTGCCCGCTCCGAAACGGCACCGGCCCTTCAGGATGCGTAGGGTAGGTCACGTTGAAGTCCGTCGCCCTGCCTGAACGTCTCCGGAAGTATCCGGAATCCCCGAAATTTCCTAGGAAACCTTCCCTTCGCAGCGAAAGGCCGGCACGCGTCTGCCGCCGCCTCCAGGCCCGGCCGCCCGCCGAAACCGTACCAGGCATCCTAGCCGCCATCCCCGGAAGCGGCGTGCGACGCTCGAGTACCCCGTTCATCCCGGGCACCGTCCCGCCGCGCGTCCCGCACCCCACGACCGCCCCTCCCCCTTCTGCCGACACCATTTACCGGACCATCAGAACGCATCGGGGACATCAGTCTCGGTCCGTGAAGTCCAGAGCTCCCCGACGCCCGACCCCGGCGGGAAGTCGGCCTTTCCCCCTCCCGGCGTCATGGCCTCCTCCGTCTCCACCTCCACTTCACGCCCCGCTGGTCCGGAACCATCATCATCCCTCCCGCCGTCACATCCCCATCCCGCTTCATCCCCTCCCCATCCCACCTTCTTTCTCCTCCGCATCACCGTCCCCGGCATCCGCGCCGTTCCTCTTCCCGGCAGCGCTGTCCCAGGAACGGAAAAAGGGGGGCGTAAACCCCCCCTTTTCCGGGGTGCCGGGATTGCACCCCCGGCCAGGGTCGCGCGGCAAGCTCCCGTGCCCGGTAGCCTACTTCTTCAGAAGCCTCAGGCCGTTCGCGACCACGATGAGGCATACGCCTATGTCCGCGAAGACGGCCATCCACATCTTGGTGAAGCCCAGGAACGTCAGGGCGATGAAGCCCGCCTTCACGAAGAGGGAGAAGTAGATGTTCTCCCAGAGATGCCAGGCCGTCTCGCGGGAAAGCCTGATGAAGGCCGGGATCTTCCTCAGGTCGTCGTCCATGATGGCCACGTCCGAGGTCTCGATGGCCGCCCCCGTTCCCGCGGCCCCCATGGAGAAGCCTATGTGCGCCTCGGCGAGCGCCGGGGCATCGTTTATGCCGTCTCCCGCCATGCCGACCTTGCCCCTGGACGCGAGCTCCCGGACTATCACCTGCTTGTCCTCGGGGAGGAGCCCCGAGCGGTAGTCCAGGCCGCCCACCTTCGCGGCGACCGAGGCTGCCGCGGACTCGTTGTCGCCCGTGAGCATCACGGTCTCGATGCCCATCCGGCCGAGCTCCCCGATCGCCTCGCGGCTCTCTGGGCGGATCTCGTCCGCGGCGGCGAAGACGCCCATGACCGATCCTCCGCCGAAGAGGACCACCGCGCTCTTGCCCTGGGACTCAAGCGACGACACGTCCGTCTCCAGATCGGGCGTGGAGACGCCCATCCTCCTGGCGAGCCGGAGATTCCCGAGGAAGAGCTCCCTTCCGGCCACGCGCCCGGCCGAACCCTCGCCGGGCAGGGCCCGGAACCCCTCCACCTCCAGGACGCCGTTGTGGTCCAGCCCCAGGCCCTGGAACACGGCGCGGGAGACCGGGTGGTCAGAACGGTAGGCGAGGCTCCCGCCCAGGACCCTCAGCTCCCCGAACGTGACCTCCCCGCGCGGGACGGCGTCCGTCATCACCGGGCGTCCCACGGTTACGGTGCCCGTCTTGTCGAAGGCCAGGACCTTGAGCTTCCTGCCCTCCTCAAGGAAGGTGCCGCCCTTGACCAGGAGCCCCCGGCGGGTGGCCGCGGCCAGTCCCGAGACTATCGTGACCGGGGTCGAGATGACCAGGGCGCACGGACAGGCTATGACGAGAGTCACGAGGGCCCGGTAGACCCACTCCAGCCAGGGGAGCCCCAGCGCGAGCGGGGGCACCGTTCCTATGATGAGCGCCGCCGCGAAGACCGAGGGCGTGTAGATGACCGCGAAGCGGTCCACGAAACGCTGGATCGGGGCCTTGGTGGCCTGGGCCTCCTCCACTGCCTTCAGTATCCTCGCGAGGGTGGAGTTCTCGAAGGGTTCGGTGGTCTCGTACTCGAAGGACCCGGACTCGTTAACCGTGCCCGAGAAGACGGTATCGCCGGGACCCTTCTCGGCGGGCCTGGACTCGCCGGTGATGGGGGCCTCGTTTACCGCGGACATGCCGGACACCACCCTCCCGTCCAGGGAGAGCTTCTCACCGGGGCGGACGCGGACTACGGAGCCCACCTCCACCTGCGAGGCCCTCATCTCGGAGAAGGTCCCGTCCGGGCCCTTCACGGTAGCCATGTCGGGCGCGGACTCGACGAGCCCCGATATGGCCTGGCGGGCCCGGCCCAGGCTCCTGTCCTCCAGGGCCTCCGCCAGGGTGAAGAGCACCATGACCATCGCCGCCTCGGGGAAGTCTCCTATCAGGACCGCCCCCGTCACCGCGAAGCTCATGAGAGCGTTCATGTTCAGATCGAGCCGCCTGATGGCCGACCAGCCCTTCCTGTAGGTGTCGAAGCCGGCGAGGAAGATGGCTGCCACGGCCAGCGCCAGGGCTACCCACAGGGAGTCCAGGAAGAGGTGCGCCACCTCGGATCCACCGGCTATCACCGAGGCCGCGATGAGCTTCCTCCACTCCGTCTTGTCCTCGAGCTCCGGGGCCTTGGCGCCCGACTCCAGGGGAACCGGGCACATGTCGATGGAGTTCAGGGCGTCCACCACCCCGTCCAGGGAGCCGAGCGTGTGGCGGACCGTGAGCACCCTGGAGAGCAGGTTGAACTCAAGGGCCGTCACGCCCTCCATGCCCCTGAGCCTTTCGCGGATGAGGTTCTCCTCCACTGGGCAGTCCATGTTGGTGATGCTGAAGCGGGCCACGCCGCCTCCGGGCCCGGCGGCGGGTACGACGAGGAGCGGATCGGCAGTCCCCTCCGCGCAGCATGCGCAGCGACCGGCTCCCGCGCCGGGGGCTTCGGGGCTTGAGGACGCGCCGGCGCGGGGGAAGCCGACGTCCGTGCCGTCCGGCACCATGCCGACGGAAACAAGGGCCTCCGCGATGGGGTCCGGGGAGCCGAGCGTGTGGCGGACCTTGAGCGTGCCGCCCTTGAGGTCGAACTCCAGCTCCATTATGCCCTCCATGCCCCGGAGCTTCTCCCGTATGATGGCCTCCTCGTGCGGGCAGTCCATGGCGGGGATGACGTAGCTGACCTCGCTGACCTCCGACGCGGCGGCGTGGGCAGCGTCGGCATCGGGGGCGCAGCTCCGGCAACAGGGCGCGACCGACGGGGCAGGCTCCGGCGCTTCGGCAGGGACGGTCATGTCGGGGAAACTCGGTACGCGGCCGTTGCCCGGGCCTTCGGTCTGCCCGGGGCTCCGGCCCGCAGTTCGGGCGGAGGAGGTGGGGGATGGGGAGCGGAGGGGGCTAGGCCCGGAGGCGGGGATCCCGGCCGGGGGGAACGGGATCGGGTCGCCGCCGGGCAGCGGTGGCGCCGGAGGATCATCCGCCGATCCGTCCGGGGACTCGGAGGCGGCCTCTCCGCTCACGGCCTCGCGGGAGACGCCCGCGGCCCGTGCCGGTACGTTTCCGGACTCGTGGCTGTGATGGTGATGGTGATGGTGACCCTCCTCGTGGACCGTTCCGCAGATTTCGCAGTAGCGCATGTGCTGCTCCTCGTGGTGGTTTGACGGGGATCGTTCCCCGCGAGTAAGATAACAATTAGAGCCGCTCTAAGGTCAAGGGATCTTCGGGGCCTTTCTTCCGGAAAAGCCGTTTTTTTCACCAGCCCGGTCCGGGCGGGACGGGGGATGGCTGATGTACAACATAGGGAAGCTCGCGGAGCTGGCCGGCACAAGGGCCATGACGGTGCGCTACTACGAGAAGGCCGGGCTCCTGGGAAAGCCCATGCGCCGGGACAACGGCTACCGCCGCTACTCGGAAAAAGACCTGGAGATCCTGCGCTTCGTCCGCCACTGCCGGAGCCACGGCTTCACCCTGGACGAGATAAAGGATCTCCTGGTCCTCCGCGACGCACCGGAGGCCAGCTGCGGACTGGTGGACGAGATAGTGCTCCGCCACATAGAGAAGCTGGACGAGGAGCTCAGCTCGCTCAACAGCCTGCGGGACCAGCTCATGGAGCTCAGAAGCAGATGCCCACCCGGCGGCAAGGTCTCCGAATGCGGAATAATGCGCGGGCTCATGGACCCCGCCCGCTGCCCCTGCGGCGAGATGGCTGAAAACCGCTCCCGCCCGGGCCTCGCGGCCCCCCTGCCGGAGGACGGACCGGACCGCCCCGGTAATACGGAAGCCACGGGAAGCGGCACGGGAAACCCTCCGGAAGGTAGCCGCCGCTGCAGACGCTGAACCCAGGCATATCCGAACCGAAGCCTCTCGAAAATTCAAATCCGATGCGGATTCCTGAAGATTTGACGCTGAAAAGTATGTCCCGATACCTTTAATCGGAAACATGGCGTTACTGCTAACATTAAATGGCCAAAAATTGCTGGCAACTGTTGTCAGCAGATTGCTGACACGATGTAAAAACAGCCGCGCATCCCACTATGAATGCCGCATGTTTCCATACGGGCTCAAAGAAAGCAGAATAATATATATACCCTATATATCACTAAAATAATTATATAAATAGCAATAAGTTTGTTTATATAATAAAATTTAAATATTTTAAAGATTATCCGTTCATGGGAATGTGCGGTCTGCCCGCTCAGGGTGCCCTGCCAAGTCCCTCTCTGGCCCCGGCAGCGCATCCTCGCCCGCCTGGTCATGTCCCGCTCCGGCAATCGGTAACCGCCGCGCCTGCCGTCCGGCAGACTCGCCCGAAGGGGATGCGCCGAGCCGGAGTGCTGCCACGCTTCTCCAGCCGTTCCCAAGCCCGCAGCCCGGAACCGCCGACGGGACGCGGGAGCCCGGCAACGCTCCGCAGCCCTTCCCGGGGCATCGGTCCAGCCGGGTGACGCCAATCCTGCGGGAAGACGGCCACTAAACCCCTCCGCCCGTATATTGAGGCTTGCCTCCAGAAATCACCTTCAGACTGAGCTGGCCGAGTCCGAGGCAGATAGTCACCAGGCCTTGAACGGATACTATCGCTCTCCTCAACCCCCCCCGAGAACGGATACGGGATACCTCGTTCACGATATATGTTTGGACAAGTTAGGGAAGACATCCCGAGCGCGCACCCAGCCGGACTGTCCAGTCCGCCTCATGGCCCGCCCGGAATTGCCGCAGCGAGCCGGGCAGTCCATAGGTCAACGATCAAAACGATATCGCTTTGGCAATGCCGTTAGAGCATGTTATGAAAATTGACACAATCTAGCCCGGGCTTGACGTTCTGAAGGGAGCAGCCCGAATCCGGCAGCTTTGACGCCGTTCACAGATTCAGCATTGTTCAGGACGTGTTTCAACTCCGCGACATCGGCCGGACGAATTGCGGCAGTTTGAGATTAATCCGGTTGAGTTCGCCGACAAGCCGATTTGCTGGAACTGCCAACGGGCTGATTCTTTGCCTCATCTAGATTGTACGGACCATGACGGTTACGGCGAATAATTTGTCTCGCGCCATCCCGCCGTTTTTCCTGTCTGCCCATGTCCTGCAGTCTGGCTGCTTGACAATTCATCACAATCGAAGGAGGCCGGCATATTTTTTGCCTAAATTTACACATGTAGTCAATTCCGAACGAGCCCGACGAGACGTACTCCACGAAAAGAGGACAGGAACTTATTGTCCTCCCAAGTTCCGTGACCATCCAGGGCGATTCCCGCATAGCGCTGCGGACTTTGCCGTCTGAATCTGTCCAATTAGTCGTAACCTCTCCCCCGTACCGAGGTCTCAGGGATTAAGGGATTGGCGGGCAGATTCGGGCCTGCGGGCAGGCTGGACAGCTACCTGGACGATCTATGCGCCGTATTCCGGGAGATCCGGAGGGTGCCTGAACCTGACGGTGCGCTTTGGCTCAATATCAGCAACGGCTTCACGAGCGGCAACCGTGTACCGCGCTCCCGACAGGATGAATCCCGCCCCTCGCCATAAGCGTCGGGCCGGAGACTCCTGACGGGCTCAGGCCCAAAGATCTTCAAGGCATTTTGATCCGTCGTATAATTTCTATTCATACGGCGATATGTTTGATCCGCCGTATGATTTCTATTCATACGGCGATATGTTTGATCC
>JAISEQ010000101.1 GCA_031264045.1 Deltaproteobacteria bacterium | reverse complement strand
AGGCCGCTGCCAAGGAGGCGGACCCGGAGGATCTGGTGGTCGTGTCGGGGTCTCTGTTCACAGTGGGGGAGACCAGGGCCTTCCTGACCGGGGCGGAGGTCGTCGAGTCGAACTGAAGGGGGGCGCCCTCTGCCCGGCCGAAGGCGGGAGGCGCCCGGGGGCGGGAAGAACGTCTGAAGGGCCGGGCGGTTTCAGCCGATCATAATTGTGCGGGGAGAGCCTTTTCGCGGCACCGCTCCCGCAGGCTCCGGCCGGGGGGCCCCGGCGGAAGCCGGCTCCCCGCCCGGGGATTCGGGGCCGGGAGCAGGGGTCGGGGGCAGGGCGGGGGAAGAAGGTCCGGGACGCGCGGGGGTCCCGCTGATCGCGGGACACGGAGAGGGGAATGGCAAGAGGCTTTCACACGGGACACGACGGACTCAGGCCCGCCCAGTCGGCGGGTCGGGGACCCCGTGCGGCCCGCGCAATGCACGGAACGGCCTCGTCGGGTTCCGGCGCCGGCCTGCCGCCGCGCGTTCCTGATTCCCCGTCGTCCTCCGGTTCCCGTGCGCTTTCCCCCTCTGCTTCGGCTTCCCCTTTCTCCCTTTCGGCCTCCTTCCCGCCCTTTGCCCCGGTCCGGGGTTCCGTCTCCCCTTCCGCCGTCCGCTCCCGTCCCCTTTCCCGCCTCGCCCTCGGCGTCTGCCTCTCGCTGGCCCTCCTCCTGTCCCCTTCGCCCGGAATCGCCCAGACGGGCCTCGATCCCGGCGGGACCGAGATCCAGAGCGGCAACCCCTTCCCGGACTTCGACGGTGCGGGGCTCGCGCCCGGGGAGGAGGCCTGGTACCCCTCCGGTACCGTCGTGGAAGCCCCGCCCGGCGAGGTGCCGCCCCCCAGGCCGAGCGGCCCCCCCCCCGTGCCCTCCGCCGCGCTGGGCAGCTCGCTTCTGACTCCCGCAGGCACCCTCGTCCCGATGGGCGTCCGGCCGGGCGCCCCCGGCGGCCCGCTTTTGGGCCGGGGAGGAGGCGGCCAGCTTCCCGGCGGACAGCCTGCCGATGCGGGAGGGTCCCCGGCTCCCGGGGATCCTCCGCCCAGGGTCCGCATGGTCATGGGCGGGGAGGGCTCGACCAACCCGGTTATCATAGAGGCCGACTACGTGGAGCACATGGAGGAGGCGGGCAAGCTCGCCTTCTACGGGCTGGTCGTCATTACGAGGGGGCCGGAGGTCATGACCGGCGACAGGGCCTTCTGGCACGATCCCACCAGGAGCGCCGAGATGTCGGGGAACGTCAGGATCCGCACCCCCGACTTCACCGCCACGGCACAGAGGGCTGCCGTAAACATGGATCTCAGGCTCGCCAAGATCTTCGACGGGAGGGCCTTCTTTCCTGACAGGCACTACTACGTGGCGGGAAGCGTTCTCGAGCGCCGGGGCGAGGAGGCCCTGTACGTGGAGGACGGGATCTTCACCACCTGCGACGGGCCCGACCCCTCCTGGAGCCTCACCGCCGAACGGCTCACCGTGAACCGGGGAGGCGTGGCGGAGAGCCAGAGCGTCACCCTGCGGACCAAGTGGTTCCCCGTGGCCTACTTCCCGTACCTGCTGGCCCCCGTCAAGACCGACAGGGAGACCGGGTTCCTGCTTCCCACCTTCGAGAGCTCCACCCGCGACGGCTTCGTGATGTCCCTCCCCTTCTTCTGGGCGGCCGCCGAGGACTGGGATCTGACCCTCCTCCCGGTGTACCGTTCCGAGAGGGGGCTCGCCATGACCGTGGAGGGCCGGTACAACTTAGCGGCCGGGGAGGGCATATTCCTGGCCACGGCCCTTAACGACCGGAAGCCCATCACCTTCCGCTACAGAACCGGCGGGACCACCGAGAAGGAGGCGAGGAACCTCTGGTGGATCAGATCCCAGAACTCCTGGAACCTGGCCGGTTGGAACGTGAACCTGGATCTGGACCTGGTCTCCGATCCGGCCTTCCTCTACACCTTCCGGAACGACCCCGACGGCTTCTTCTACTCCAGACGGCTTTTCATGGACTACTTCGGCCGCACGGTGAACGAGGAGCTGGACCCGATGAGGATCTCCACCCTCTTCGCCCAGAAGGCCGGGTCGGACAGCTACTTCAGGGGCACGGTCACCTACACGGACGATCTGTTCAGCCGCGGGAACCGGAACACCCTCCAGGTGGCCCCGAGCCTCTACTACGCCATAGCGTCCAGGTCCCTCCCCGAGGGCATAGCCTCGAGGCTTCCCGGAGGGGGCCCCCGCTTCAGCCTGGATCTTCAGTACGACTTCTATACCCGCCGCACGGACGAGAGTTCCCCCGTGGACGAGACCGGCCACAGGATGCTGGCCTCCCCCTCCTTCAGCTGGAAGGGGAGCGCCTTCGGGACGGTGGGGATCCTGGCCAAGGGGGCCCTGGATCTGAACCTCTACGCCCCCAAGGGCAGGCGTCCCACCGAGGGAGGGGGCCGCGCGAACCACAGCGGCTCCTACTCGACGTTGGGGGGGGAAGCGTCCGTCGAGGCTTCCGCCACCTTCTCCCGGGTCTACGGCGGCGGGGATTCCGGCAACGCCTACCTCCACCAGTTCACCCCCTTCGCCGCCTTCGAGGTTGTCGAGACTCCTGACCAGGACGAGCTCCCCTACTTCGACGAGTTCGACAGGACGCTCAAGCGCCGGACCTTCCGCTACGGGGTCCGCAACACGGTTACCGCCCGGACTGCCGCCCCGCTCCCCCTGGACGGGACCGCGAGCCCCCAGCCCGACCAGCCCCAGGGCTACCTGTACCGCGAGGTGCTGAAGATTGGCGTCTTCGGGAGCTACGAGTTCGCCTCGAACCTCCACTGGGCAAAGCGCTCGCACGCCCGCTACTTCACCACGGGCTACTTCGACCGCGGCGTGGGCCCCTTCGAGTTCGAGGTGGAGGCGTTCCTGACCCCCTGGTTCACGGCCAGGGTCATCTCGAGCCTGGACGCCAGGGAGGGCGCCTTCACGGGCCACGACGTGTCTTTGGAGTTCCGGGACGGCCGCGGCGACAGCCTGGCCCTCATCTACGACTACGAGAAGCCCAAGCTGGAGTACGGGCCGCCGGAACGCAACACCGTGAACCAGGCCCGAGGGGATCTGAACCTTGAGCTCGCGAGGGGATGGTCCCTGGGGGCCTCCACCCGCTTCGACTTCGAGGACAAGAGGGGCCTTGAGACCTACCTGCGGCTCCGCTACACCGACCAGTGCTACGCCGTGAGCCTCATCTGGCAGGACTCGGGTGACGACCGCCGCATAGCCTTCATGATAAACCTCCTGGGCCTAGGCACCTTCGGGAACTCCGACGGCTCCCACCTTCCCGGCGGCGGGCTCGCGGCCTCGGGGGAGGGGGCGTTCTACTGACCCGGCGGGTCCCCGCCCCGGACCGCGCCCCGGCCTGGGCCGCCGGCCCCTTCCCGATCGGGACGCTCCGCCCGTCCTCGGGGCGCAAGTCTTTTTTAACTTGGGGCGCAAGTCCATTATTAAGGAGACGCGATGTCCACCAGCCAGTACAGACAGGTCCTGACCGACAGCTTCCCGCCGGAGATAACGATTGACGTGGGCGGGACCGTCCTGGTCTACCGCAAGGAGATCTACACCCTCAGGGACGGCGAGGGGGGCGAGAGGACCGACGGGCTCCGCTACGGGGAGAATCCCGGCCAGGAGGCGGCCCTCTACCGCCTGGTGAACGGGAACCTCGTCCTGGCCGGGGTGGAGTGGGTGGGGCCGGGGCTCCCGCTGGTCTCGGGGCTCTCTGAGATGGATCCCAAGACCTCCATGATGTACGGCTGCCGCAAGCACCCGTCGAAGACGAACCTGACGGACGTGGACTCGGCCCTGAACGCCCTCCGCTACATGGAGGGGGCCCCGGCGGCGGTGGTGGTGAAGCACAACAACCCGTCGGGGGCCGCCATGGACAGGGATCTCTCCGAGGCCTTCCGGAAGGCCTACGACGGGGACGCGGTCGCGGCATTCGGGGGGGCGGCGGTGGTGAACCGTCCCTTGGACAAGAAGACCGCCGAGATGATGAATTCCAAGTACCTGGAGGTGGTGGCCGCCCCGGACTTCGAGGAGGGGGCGGTGGGCATCCTCACCGCAAAGCCGGATCTGCGGATCTTCAGGATAAAAAACATCGGGAGGCTCAATGAGCTGGCCCACAAGAGGTTCCTGGACATAAAGTCGCTCATAGATGGCGGCATAGTCCTCCAGCAGTCTCCCGACAACCGGATCCTCACGCCGGATGACTTCCTGCCAGCCGAGTGCGAGTACAGGGGGACCGTCTACAGATCCGAGAGGGCCCCGGACCGGAGGGAGCTGGGCGATCTGTGCTTCGGCTGGGCGGTCGAGCAGGCGGTCGTCTCCAACTCGGTCCTGTTTGTGAAGGACGGGGCGACGGTGGCAATCGCGGGCGGCCAGCAGGACCGCGTGGGCGTGGTGGAGATAGCCGTCTTCAAGGCCCGCCGCAACTACGCGGAGCTGTTATGCTGGAAGAAGCACGGGATGCTCACGGGCGATCTGGTCAAGAAGGCCAAGGAATCCCCCGCTCTCCTGAAGGATCTAGAGGCCTTCAGGGCCGAGGCGGCCGAGGCGCGGGGGGGGCTTCCCGGTTCGGTCCTGGTCTCCGATGCCTTTTTCCCGTTCCGGGACGCCCTGGACGCCGCCATCAGCGAGGGCATCACCGCCGTCGCCCATCCCGGCGGGGCCATCCGCGACTACGAGAGCCTCATGGCCGCGAACGAGGCGTCCCCCAAGGTGGCGATGGTATTCACCGGCCAGAGGGCTTTCAAGCACTAGCCCGCGCTGTCCGCTGGCATGCGCGCCGGGCCGCGGCGCGCTCAGCCGCGCTTCGGGTCCGGAGAGCCGCAAAGACGTATGCAATGCCGTCCATAAGCCAAGAATCGGTGTCTGGGATCGTTTAAATCGAAAGAATAAATCTGTTCTGTCAGTTAAGGCTGGCTGAAGCATATGCTGAATCTCTCTTGCCATCTGAAATGTCTGGGAAGTTTCAAGTTTCTGGCATTAGATTTCGACAAGTCAGTTGAAATTCCGATTTATAAGTCAGTTGAAATTCCGATGATGGAGAGTAGCGATGTTGTTCTTGAGTTGGAGAACACGATATTGGCGATGACTCACCAACATGTGACTCAGCACTGCAGTGGATAACTGTATTGTTGTTGATGGATAGTGATTTGCTGAGTTCCGTCAGTTATTCATGCGGTGTTTTATATTTGGTTGTTGTGGAGTGATGTATTCAAATTTTTGTCATGGAAGTTTAGCCAGGCGATAATTTTGTTTTGCTCAAGCTATTGTAATTTTTTGTTTTATGGATAAAATGACAATATTTTAACATGAATTGCCTGAACCAACTCTGAAATATACTATTTTCATCGTTTTCATTTATATTCTTCCTTTTCCATTATTTTGCTTTAGATAAATTCGGTCGAATTTTTTAAGTCGAAACAATATCGAAATTTTATCGTGACCTTATAGGCGTTCTAGAATATTACGTTTATGATGTCTCTTTATTGTTTAATAATAGTCACTATTAACGCGATAAATTATTGACAATAGCCTTGTAATAATTAGATATGGATTGGAACTATTGACAACGTTAAAGAATTCTTGAGATTTGCTTCTATGTTCCGTTGTTCTCAGTTGTCACTAATTTAACACCTAATTTCATTCATAATATCATGTGACGTTCTGGGGACAATAAAAATTATGATTCGACTGCAAAACCCCCTCCCCTTCCAACGTAAGGGTGAACGTGATGAGTTTCGGAATGAAACTCCCTGCGTTTAAGTGTAATTCTCGCCAGTTCGAGAGTCCCTTGCGCACGCGCAATGGTCTGCAAAAGGCCACATGAGGGCTTTTTGCAGAGGAATCAATTATGACCTGGCAGGAGTTTCAGTGCCGGTATTTGGGCCGTTGTGATGAGGGGAACTTACTGTCGGGCTGCTCCTCCCCCTCATGAATACGAATGATTTCAAGTGAAAGGACCTGACACGTTGGGGTCGGCGTGGCGCTCTCCTCGAGACGGATCGGGACTCCGCAGGTTCTTGGAAACTCGGAGAATCCGTCCGGAAACAATGAGCCTGCGATGCCGTCAGGTTCTGATGGCATTCGGACGAAACCGTTTTGCGGCGTTCATCAGCGTTAATTGACTGGGGGTTGGGTTGCCCGGCCATGTCTTCCGGGGTCTTTGCCAGCTGGAGGAATCGTCTCAGGGGGGTAAGGCACGGAGGAGAGCGGCGGGATGACTTTCCGAATCAGGGCGCGGCGGCGGTGCGGGGACGGGCGGCTATGGTGCGGGGAGGGGAGGCGGGAACGCTTGATTCCACTGCGAAAACACCTCGCTTGACCTTTCAGAGGCCAAAGTGCTAAGGCAAGAGTTGCACGAAATGACGAGGATTTGGTTTAAATACAGGTGGTTTCGATGTCGAGGACATATAGAGTTCACCCTCTCGTTTGAGGAGGGATAAGTTTTCGCAGTGGAATCAACGCTTAACAGGCGGGGGAAAGGCGTTGAGCCAGCCGCCGGAGCCCTGGCGTCTACGTGTGAGCTGTCTCGGAGGCGGTCGGACCGCTGAACGCTTCCGGATGAGCCGGTTCCCGGCTCTGCAGGCTGTCGGGGCGTTGCTGGATCGGACGCCTGGGAAAAACGGGAAGGCGGGGACGGAAGTTTACAGGAAGGCGAGACAGTCAAGGGGAAGGCGCCGACGGAGGAGGGGATCATGAGTGTCGGGACAGTCGGACCGGACGGTCCTGTCTGGGCGCGGTCACCGTACGCATGTTCGCCATGAGAAGGAACAGGCATAAAAGCGTCGTGCGGTACCCGCAGGTGAGCTCGGACCCCTGCCTGATTCTGATTGTCTTCGGAGCTTCCGGGGCCGGGACAGGGTCGGTGGCGGAAACGTCGT
>JAISEQ010000234.1 GCA_031264045.1 Deltaproteobacteria bacterium | reverse complement strand
GGAGCGATTCAGAGATGGCGATGACCCTCTCCTCGGGGAGCCACCTGCCCCAGAAGTTCTTGAGGGGCCTCAAGTCCAGCATGGCGGATCTGGCCCCGGGGAAGCGGTGCATGATGGTCGAGTGCTCCCGCTGGAGCATGCGCATGAAGGTCGTCTTGATCCTGGCGCGGTCGGGGGGGGGGAAGATCGTGTGTTCCATAAGGTCTCCTGGTGGAAAGGCTTACTGGCGGCGTGGAGCTCGGTTCCCCGTTACGGAGATGTCGGGAGTCCGGGGCGGCTGAGGCGGGCTCCCTTCCGGATGGGGAGTAGGGAAGGGCGCGTCCGGGGCGGGGAGATAGGGCCGCGGCCCTCCGCCTGAGGCCCGTGAGGACGGGTCGGGCGGCCAGGAGCCGGAAGGCGGCGGGCAGGGGGGGGACGGCGGTCCGCCGGGGGCCCGGACAGGATTCCCGGCCAGCCCGTGAGCCGACGACTCCCCCGGCGTTTCGGGGGCCGGCGGCCCGGGCGGTCTGGCGAGATCGGGTCAAGGATATATGATCCAGGCTGCCGTTGTCCAGTGGCAGCCTTCAGCAGTTTCAGCTACACAAGCTGCCGGGCCACGTTTCGGCCGGGACTGCCGGTGCCGGCAAGGCGGGGCGGAAGGAAAGGCGGGCGGATCGCGGCCGCGCCGGCCTCATGTGCTGACCCGCCGACAGCATGTGCTGACCCGTCGGCCGCGTCCGGGGCATCCCTGCCATCTGGGTCCTCCGGGGGCGTTCCGGCCCGGCATCGCGGGGACGGACGGCCCGGCCCGGGCCTTCAGCCGGCCATGTCGGCTCCCCCCTCCCTGTCCCGCCCGCGGCGGAAGGACCAGGGGAATGGCGAAAGGGACACCCCGTAGTCCACCCTGTCCGTCCCCTCGGCCCTCTTGAGCCTGCGGGCGAGGACGAGCGTGACGGGCAGGAGCGCCATCTCGAAGCCGGTCTTGTAGACGAAGTTGGAGACCGCGAGCTCCGCCCAGAGCCCTCCCCCTATGACTCCCAGGAAGCTCACGGACGCGAAGACCAGGGTGTCCACGGCCTCGCCCGCCAGGGTCGAGGCCGCGAAGCGCCAGGCCGGCGGCTTCCGGGGGCTCCTGGCCTTCATCCTGGAGAGCACGGCGGCGTTGACCAGGCTCCCGGCCAGGAAGGCGGCCAGGCTTCCCAGCGCTATCCGGGGGGAGAGCACCATGATGGCGTTCCACGCGCCGGCGCCTTCCCAGCCCTCCGGGGCCGGAAGGAGGGACACCAGGTGCAGGCACAGGAAGGCCAGGGCCAGGCACAGGAAGGCCGTCCAGATGACGGCCCGCGACCTGGCGTAGCCGTACACCTCCGTCATGAGATCGCCCAGGATGTAGGTGAGCGGGAAGACCAGGGTCCCCCCGTCGAAGGAGAAGGGCCCGAACTCCACCATGCGGGTGGAGGCCAGGTTGGACACTATGAGGAGCCCGGAGCAAAGCCCCGCCGCCGTCTCCAGGCGGTATCCCCCGCTCCGGGCGGGGACGGCGGGCTTGGCGGTCGCGTCGGTCATGGTTAGGGTTGCCTTTGGTTGGTGTGGTGGGCGCGCGGCCGGGGGAGGCCCCCGCGGCCGGAACTTGGGCGGCGGGGCCCGGAGGGCGGGGTCAGGGGCGGGGCGGCCTGCCGGGCCGGGTCCGGTCTGAGGATCCGCGCGGGGACCGGTGCCCGCCGCGCGGATGCGGCACGCGTCCTGCCGGGGCCCGGCCTTGTGGCCGGGCCCCGCCGTCCGATGCCGTCCGGGCGGGAGGGGGCGTCAGGGCCCGGCGTCCTGGAGGCGGGGGGAGACTGCCCCCGGTCCCCCGCGGCGGAGCATCCTCAGCAGGGCCAGACCGGGAAGCGCCAGCACGGCGCCCAGGAGGTAGAATCCCGGCCAGCCCAGCACCGACACGAGCCACCCCGAGGGACTGGCCAGGAAGTTCGCGGGAAGGGCCATGATGCTGGTCAGTATCGCGTACTGGGTGGCGGTGTAGTCCAGCCTGGTCTGGGAGCTCAAGAACACGGTGAAGACCAGGCCGGCCCCCCCCACGATCACGTGGTCGAGCGCCACGAAGAACGCCAGGTAGTGGAGCCGCGGGGGGAGCACCCACAGGGCGGTCAGGGCCGCCATGTTCAGCGGCTGGAGCCACCCGAAGATCCACAGGGCCTTCATGTTGCCGTACTTCCTTGAGACGGCGTTGGCGATTGAGACGCCGGCCAGCGTGGCCGTGAGCCCGAAGGCCTTGACCACCAGGCCTATCTCGGTCTTGGAGTAGCCGGCATCCATGAAGAAGACGGTGTTGAGTGACGCTATCAGCTGCTCCCCCAGGCGGTAGAGGAGCACGAAGCCCATGAGCAGGAGAGCCCGGTCCCTGGCCAGGAAGTCCAGCACTGGGCCCTTCACGCTCTCCGCGAGGCTCCGGGGCCGGGACTCGGAGGCCGGAGGCTCCGGGCTCCACAGGAGGGTGACGGGCCCCAGGAGCACGGCGGAGGCGGAGAGCCTGAAGACCGTCTCCCAGCCCCACAGATCGGCCGCGATGAGCCCCCCCCCGGAGAGCGCCACCATGCCGAGGCGGTATCCCCACAGGTACGCCGTGGACCCGTCCGCCAGGAGCTTGTCGGTGGGCAGATCCTCGCGGCGGTAGGCGTCCACCGCGATGTCCTGGGTGGCCGAGCTGAAGCTCACCCACAGGGTGGACAGGGCCGCGGCGCCCAGGCCCGGCCCGCCCGCGACCCCCGCCGCCGTTCCTTCGGCGGCGAACGACAGGAGCGCGAAGGCCAGCGACGTCTGGCTCAGGAGGAGCCAGCCCTTCCTGCGGAAGCCGAAGGGGGCCGTGCAGTCCAGCACGGGGGCCCAGAGGAACTTCAGGCTGTAGGGGATCCGGGCCATGGCGAAGAGGCCTATGACGGCGACCGGCGTTCCCCCGTCCCGGAGCCAGGCCTGGACCAGGGTCACCACCACGATGAAGGGGGCACCGGCGGTGAAGCCCATGGAGAGGCTGGTCATTATCGGGCGCAGATGGCCCTTCGGGAACGGGGCGCGGTCCATGTCAGTCGCCGGCGAGCGCCGGCTCCTTTATCCACAGCTCCGCCGTTATGAGCCAATCCCCGCCGATGCGGGGCTTCTCGAAGATGAGGGTCCTCTGGCCCAGATCGTGGCGGAGCCTGGAATCGTACTTGAGGCTGAAGACCGTCCAGGCCCGCCCGTGGTCCCTGGGGTCCAGCAGCATGAGGGGCTCGGAGGCAGTCAGCTTCACGTCCCCGGAGGTGCGGAGCTCGGAGGCCAGGGCCGTCCGGAACTGCTCCCGGCCTATGGTGCGGTCCGGGCTCCCCGGCTCGAAGAACCGGAACCTCTCGGCGTACAGGGCCGCCACGTTGTCCGCCAGCTTGTACTCCTGGGCCTGGGTCCAGCTCTTGAGCCTCCCCCGGAGGGTCTGGGCGAGATCCTCGGGTATGGAGCGCCTCAGATCCGGACCGTCCCCGGCCATGAGCGGCAGTATGTCCTGGGGCAGGTGGGGTTCCACCTGCCTCCAGAGCCTGATGCCCGCCTCCTTGGGGATCTCCCTCGCGGGGGGGTACTGGAATATGAGGGGCGTCCTGCTCTGGGGCCTTCCCACCAGGTAGAGCCCGGGCAGCCTTATGTCGGGCGGGCTTATCTCGGCCTTCAGGCCCGGTCCTCTCAGGCTCCCCTGCCAGAGCCTCGCCATGTTGAGGCTCCCGTCCACCACCAGGACAAGCGAGTTGCGGGGGAGCGAGACCAGCGCGGGGGGCGGCGAGGGGAGGGCGAGGTCCGGATCGCCGCGCTGGTCCGCCGGGGCCGCCGGGGTGGCGTCCGGGATTTCGGCGGGGGGCTCGCCGCCCTCGGGAAAGCCGGGGAGATCCGCCGAAGGCCCGGACGGGAGGGGGCCCGCGCCCTCCACGGTGATCCTTCCCGGAAGGGGCGCGGACTGCACCGTGCCGGAGGACCTGCCCGAGCCCCCGGGGAGTCCGGGGCCTGCCATGTCCGGGCGCAGGAGGAACCAGCCGCAGGCCATCATGGCGGCGGCCGCCGCGGCGAGGGCTATCCTCGCCCTGCCCCCGGGGTATCCCTGACGGCGCTGGCGCACGCCGCCCGCCGCGAGGCCCGCCGCCTCCTCCGCCACTGCCGCGTCCCCCGCGATGCCGCCGGCGGCCCTGGAGACGTGGGCGGGGGTTATCTCCTTCTTTCCCTGGGACCAGGCGGTCATCAGGGCCCTTTCGGCCACGGGGTTGAGTTCCCCCGGGATCCCTCCGGAGAAGGCGTGGAGGGCCGCCACCGCCTGCGGGGTGAAGGGGTCGCGCCTCGCCCCCGCGGCCCTGAGCCTGAAGGCCACGTACTCGCCGGTCTCGTGCAGGGTGAGCGGGGAGAGCTCCACCCTGGCGGCCCCGTCAAGGGACCGGCCGGGAAATCCGGGCTCCGGGGTGCCGCACAGGACGAGGGACGTCCTCCCCGTCCAGGAGGGCTCGATGCTCATCAGGGCCGGCAGATCCCCCACGGTCTCGCGTCCGAGGTGCTGGGCCCCGTCCACGGCCAGGACGCATCTCGCGCCGGAGCCGACCAGATCCGAGACCGCGTTCTGGAAGAAGCCAAGGAGCGTCTCCTCGGGTGCGCCGGGAGGGAGGCGGTCCTTCAGGCCCAGGGAGTTCAGCGCTTCCGAGAGTATGCCCGACAGGGTCGAGGCCCCCCTCAGGACGGTCACCGCCCTCACGCTGGGAGGCAGGAACGGCGGCACCAGCCCGGAGAGCAGGGCGGTCTTGCCGGAACCCTTCTCCCCGGTCACGACGATGAGCCCCGGCGGAGGCTCGTCGGCAGCCAGAAGCCCGCGGAGCTTCTCGAAAGCCGGGCCCCGGAAGAGGAACCTCGGGGTCAGCTGCGACCTGAAGGGTCTTTCCCGGAGGCTGAAGAAGGTTTCGTAATCCATAGGATCGGGGCTTCCCTGAATGGGAACGGGGTTGAAATCAAAATGATCATTATACATGACCGCAGGGGTGCATATCAACGAAAGCTTCCGGCCTTCCGGTCTTCGGGCCGATCGGCGGGGGGGGGAGCCCCATGTCTCAAGGCCGATCGGGGGGGCATCCGGGGCGCTCCGGCCTTCATGCAGTACTGAGGCTCCTCCCTTCAGGCCGAAGGGGGGGCGGGGTGCCCCTGGAGCTTCGGCGGAACGTTCCGGGAGGGCTCCTGCGGCGCCCCCCGTCCGGGAAGAGACTCCTGCCGCCTTCCCCTAGCTCAAGCAGTCGTGCGCTTGGGCGCGGGGGGGCTTTGGCAT
>JAISEQ010000098.1 GCA_031264045.1 Deltaproteobacteria bacterium | reverse complement strand
AGGACTCCTCGGTATCGAAGTCAACGACGAACGCGTTGCCGGATATCTCCCCCGCAACAACGCCTAATTGCATCTCGGCGGCCTTTGCGGGACGTATTCTCATCTGTTTACCATTGACTGTAAGGATCGGCTCTCCCCTTACCAGGGGGTATCCGCCGCCGTTCACTGCTTTCCACCACATGGCAAGGAACTCGTCCGGCAGGGCCCTGCGGTCCTGGTATGCCTTCCATCGGTGGAGGAAATCCCCGTGCGCCAACAGGATAACGCTCACTCCAACGCCCAGCAGCCGAAGCGCCTCCTCCAGTACCGGGTCGCACGGGGGGAGTACCAAGGGTACGCCAGGCACTATAAGCTGATCGACCTCTGCCACCTCCCTGGGGGGCAGCTGAGCATTCTCGGCGTGAGGTGCGTCAGCCAGGACGTCCTCCCCTCCCGAAACCCTCCGGAGCCCGTCTCCAGGCTCCGGCGCGGATGCCGGGGCGTCTGACTCGGGCCCGGCCTCCTGCCCCCTCGGCTGGTTTCCGGGAGCGTCCTGGGGCAGCATACGCGAAGTGAACACCCCCGAGTCGTCCTGGTACAGATCGCCGGCAGTCAGCCTTGAGTGGTTACCGGCCACCTCTATGGTGCCGGCCGGAAGCACCCTGACTCCCTCCGGCATCACTGTCCTGTCGAGATCCCTGCTGGCCTTTGCGGCTATCCTGGCCGGAAACCCGTCGTGCCTCCCCTCCATGGCACCCGGCATCCTTTCCTCAGCCCACGCCTCCGCATCGTGGGTCAGCAGGAGAAAGGCTATCAGGTCGATCTCCCCGCTCCCCAGGTCCGCTCTGGGCGGGTCGCCGCGAATCACCCCATCGAGCGCGGTCCGTACCGGATCGGCATTCGTGGAACCGTTGACGGCGGGATACAAAGTGTTTAGTATGTCCATTGCAATTCCTTTCTTCTGGGGCCTTTACCATGATCCCCGAACTGACAGCAGCGGCCCCCGTCCTCGCCAGGCGGGGGCCTTTTTGTTTCAAGGTCTACTTCGCGACAGCCTTCTTCACTGTTGCGCCTCGATCCAGCCGGAGATCCGCGTCCAGCGGTCCAGGAAGACCTTCAGGCCGGGGTGCGCCGGGGTGTCCAGAATGTTTTCCAGGGAGCCCCATTCAAGGGCGGCCATGACGCCCTCCTCGAACGCCCTCTCCGGAAGGTCCAACATGTCGCCGTCCCCACGTATCCAGACGCGACCGTCATTATGTGAAGAGAGGACGAAGGGCTCCTCGGTCGCGAATACGTATACGTTCCGCGTCCGCTCCCGGAAGCACAGCGGGGGGGGCCCTGACCTCCCCGCGCCGAGCAGCAGCCTGGCGGCGTCCAGCCTGGCTTCGCAGGCAATGGGCTCGAGAGCCCACAGCCAGCTCGGGGCGCGGCCCAGGAGGATCCTGTAGCCCCGTCTCCACCTATCGAACGTCAGCCCTTCACGCTTTGCCCTACCCAGGGCGCAGGCGGCCCCGGCCTCAAACAATTGTCGAGTCGCCATTACGTTCCCTCTTCCGACAGCTACCGATACCTCTTCTTGATTTCCGCCTCGGACTTCATCGCGTCCGCCTCCGCCTTTCTGCTGATGGGCGGCACCTCGTGCATCCATGTCGCTGGCGGCACCCTGAACTCGGGCTTCACCTCAGTACCGGAGGACGGGCGCGCACCGGCTCTCATGCACGAGTCCGTGTGTCCGGGGCACAGCCACTCAAAGAAGCTCTCGAACTCCTCCCGATCAAAGTAGACGGAATCCAGGTTCCTTACCGTGAAAAGCCCGGCCTTCGGCTGCCTCTCGAAGTGGCACGGGAACCGCTTCTCCGTGTGTGCCAGGCCCCAAAACCGCGCCTCGCTCATGCCGAGCTCCCGGCACAGCCGGCTCCCGCTGGCTATGGTCAGGTCAGCCCTGAAGTCATTCTTCGCCGCCATCTTTTCTCCTTCCGGGGCCGCGCCCCCTTCACCCCGCTCCCGGACCTCCCGGGCCCGCCCTCATCGTCTCCGCCCACTCGAGTATCTCCTCGCGCTTGTAGGCTTTCGCTCCCCGCGAGAAGTTGAACGCCGGCGGAAAGCTCCGCCTGCGGCTGAACACCCGCATCGTCTCCTTTGAGATCCCGAGGTTTCTCGCGGCCTCGCGGGGCCTCCAGAAGACGGGCGGCTCCCTCCCCTCGGGTCCCCAGAAGTCCTCACCGTCCGCCGTCCCGCCACCCGTTCCGAGCTTTCCGTCAAGCTCCGGGAAGCGCGATCCGTCAAGCCGCTCCAGCGAGTCCAGGCCGTGGAGGCCCCCTCCGGGCAGGAAAACGGACGGGGGGAGGTCCCGGGTCCACGCCCCTTCCCGGCCCTCCGGTTCCCCGTCATGCGTTGAACCGCAAAAGATCAGCATCCGTCCCTCCCCGTCCGGAACACTCGCCGCACCCCTGAAAACCTTCCCCGCCCTGTCCTCGTCCTCCGGCGGTATGGAGACGGCAAAAAGCCTGTAGGGGTCGGCCCCGAATATCAGACTGACGCCGTACCCGTCGGTCACGGCCTCGGTCAGCACCGCCGCCTTGCGGGTCCACTCCCCGGCCGCGTACCCGGCCAGCTCCTTCCCCCTCAGCCAGTCGGGAGCCAGCGGGAAGCCGGAACCCTCGCACGGCCCCCAGGGTGCCCCCGTCCTGGGCCTCATGCGGGCGGGTGCCGGAAGCCTCAGCAGGTTAAGCACCTCGGTCAGAAGCACCTGTTTCAGATGCCCGCCCCAGTCGCCGTCTTCCACTCAGTTACTCCCCCCCGGCACAGCCGCATGCCGCCCGTATGGCCGCGATGTCTTCCTCAAGCATACGGCGGATGTCCCGGATCTGCTCCCCGAGCCGGTCCAGCTGGACCGCGATCTCCTCCATGTCCGCTTCCGTCAACTCGGCCATGCCCGTTCCCCTTTCCCGGAACGCGTCCCGGATCCTCCTACGCCTTACCCTTCCGGGAGCCCTTCCCCCTGGGCTCACCAAGTGAGTCCGTAACGTGCGCGTCAACGTATTCCCGCAGCTCGCTCACGGCCCAGACCGTGTAACCAGTGCCGATACGGCGCGGACGCGGAAACCCGTCCTTCTTCGCGTACTCGTACAGCGT
>JAISEQ010000077.1 GCA_031264045.1 Deltaproteobacteria bacterium | reverse complement strand
CCCCCCCACCCCGCGCCCCCTCTCCCCCAACCGCCGCCCGCCTCGACCCGCGTCACCACGCTCCCCAGATGCCGTCTCGCCTCACGCAACCTCACTCCCTTCCCCCACCTTTCTCCGCTCCCGCCGGGCTCCCCGGAAAAATCTGCCCGTTCCCCCCCCTTCATGGGCTTCAGGCCCCTCCGCCGCCATCCTGAGCCTGCCTCCCCCCGCAGCCCGCAATCCCTCCCGGCCAGGGATCCTCGGGAACCCCAGGCCCGCCCGAAAAGGCATCCTTACGCCGCAGGACGCCATCCGCCCGTCCGGTCCGAACCGGTCCCGCCGATGCCTCTTCCCGACCGGCACCTCTTCCCGACCGGCTCCCGCGACGGCCGGCAGGCTCCGCGTCATCTCCTGAAACTCATCCTTCCCCAGTGCCTCCGGAAGCCTTCCTCCTGCCCGAAGCTCCCGATGCCTCCCTCCGGGCAACGTCTCCTGACCGTTCAGGACGGCGAGGCGCCCCTGTGCCCCGACCCGCGAAACCCGTCCTACGGCATTACGGATGTCCCGGCCGTGTCGAAACCCGCCGAAGCGGCAGCCCCTCGCCGACAACCGGGACGCGCCGCCGCCTGCCCGTTCCCCTCGGTTTCCGAGGTTCAGACGATCAGGGGTCCGGGGAATTTCAGGGATCAGGGGGGTTACGGGGGTCAGGGGAGTTCCGGGGGTCATGGGAGTCCCGAGGATCAGGGGAGCTCAGGGGAACAGGGGAGTTCCGTGGATCAGGGGAGCTCAGGGGATCAGGGGAGTTCCGGGAATCAGGGGGAATTTCGGGGATCAGGGGAGTTCAGGGGCCAGGGGCGGTTCGGGGCGTTCGCGGGCGACGGAGGCGGCTTCCGCCGTTCCGGGCGCGGGGATCCTTCCGTCCGCGGGGGCGCCCGGCAATTCCGTCCCGGTCCCGGCTCTTGGCCCGTTTCCTGCTCTCCGATCCCGCGGGGCCGTTTCTTCCGGCCCCGGCACGGAGGGCCCGCCTCACCGCCGCCGAGCGAAGCCGCGGGACGGGCCCAGGAGCGGAAACTTTCCGGGAGAGCGGGGAAGGCCCCCCGGCAGGGGCCGGTCAGCCCCAGGCGCCCCCGTCCTCCCGGCGAGGCTCCGCCGTGCCGACCCCGGGTTCAAGAGGGGGCGGCCGCCGCGCGATAAGAAAGACGGGAGGCCGGCTAAAAGCTCATTTGCTGGCACACGGATTGCTGAAGCTTCAGCGGAACCTCCGGGACGCGGATCTTTCGGGAGAAGCGCCCCGAAGCCCGCCGGGACGCGGGCGGCAGGAGGCGCGGCGGGACCGCCCCCACTGGGCGGGGCTCCCGCTCCCCCCGACACAGGCCGCCCCGTTCCGCCAGCACAGCCCTCCCGGCCCCCAGACCGAATCCCCCGGGCGCCGTCAGCCCGCGAGAGGTGTTCCCATGCCCTCCATCGATCATCCGAAAGTCACGGCCCTCATCTCCACCTACAACCGCCCGCAGTACCTGGAGGAGGCCATCCAGTCGATAGAGGCCCAGACCATGGGCGACTGGGAGCTCATCGTCCTGAACGACGGCGGGCAGGACGTGGCGCACGTGGTGGACAAGTTCGGGGACCCGAGGATCGTCTACGTCCCGGACGACGTGAACCGCGGGGCGGCCATCCGCTTCAACCAGGGCCTGAACCTCGCCAGGGGCGACTACGTGTGCTACCTGGGCGACGACGACGTGTTCTACCCGAACCACTTCAGGGTGCTCTCGGACGCCCTGGACGCGAACCCCGAGGCGGGCCTGGCCTACTCGGACCTGTACGCGTCCAGCTCCGTCTCCGACGCGGAGACGGGCAGGAGGTTCATCCTGGACAAGCAGATGATGGTCTCCCGCGACTTCAACCGGGAGTTCATGTTCCACTACAACCACGTCCTCCACGTGAGCCTCATGCACCGGAGGGAGGCGGCCCTGAGGGTCGGCGGCTTCGACGAGTCGGTGAAGGTCCTGATCGAGTGGAGCCTGAACCGCCGCCTGGCCTTCATCTACGATTTCGTCCACGTCGAGGTGCCCACGGGCGAGTACCACATGGCGGTCTTCAAGTCGGACCGCATCTCGGTGAGGGAGCGCCGGGACCAGGAGAGCTACAAGCACAACCTGAGGCGCATCCGCTGCAACTTCCCGGCCGAGCCCTGGGGCAAGATCCAGAAGGTGGATCTCCTCTACCTGGTCTCCCGCTGGGGCGACAAGCTGAACCGGCACCTGAAGGAGATCATCGACAACTTCGACCACCCCATGAGGATCGTGCTGGTCGCTAACGGGGCGGGGCACACCGAGAGGGAGGCGAGGAAGAGCCTGAAGGAGCTGAACGAGCTCAAAAACATCTCCATCGTGCGCATCCCCCAGAAGATCGACCCGGTCCTGGCCTTCCGGAAGGCGGCCAAGAAGTCGGACGCGAAGTTCCTCTTCCTGGTGACCCCGGCCCTGAAGGCCGTCGAGGCCCCCAGGCGGATCTTCGTGGGCGTGGACACCCTGGAGGCGAGCCCGGATCTCCACGCCATCCGCTGGGCGGTCAAGGGGGAGGAGAAGGAGAAGTCGCAGTTCGAGTGCCTCATCTACCGCGACTACTTCCTCTTCCACACCAAGCCCGGCAAGAACCACACCGTGATGGTGCCCTCGGTCACCATGGCCATCCCCAAGGGCTTCCGCTTCGACGCCATGTACTCCGAGTACCAGAAGCAGATGAAGGAGAAGAGCCTGGACAAGGCCGTCCAGCTCCTGAAGCTCATGCTCTCCGAGTCCAAGGGCTTCCCCCACATCCAGTACCTAATAAGGGACGTGGAGGAGACCGCCTACGCGACCGGCGAGTTCGGGGACCTGGAAGAGTACCTGTACGGCCTGATCGAGCGGGGCTACATGCCGGACAACTACATGCGCCTGTGCCGCCTGCGCCACTTCCAGGGCCGCTGGGCCGAGGCGGTGGAGGCGGGGCTCAAGGCCGTCGAGTGCCTGGATCTGGACTACGGGCACTTCGACTGCGGCTGCTTCCCCCTGAAGATCGGCATGGAGATGGCGGCCTTCAAGCTCTTCATGGAGATGGGGGAGAGCTACCTGAAGCTCCGGAACTTCGGCCAGGCGGCCCGCCACTACCACATCGCCTCCAAGATGAAGTCCGACTCCTACAAGCCCTTCCTGGGCTTCGCCAGGACCTACCTCGAGGCGGGCGAGATCGGCCGCGCCGAGGAGGCCATGACCAGGCTCCCCGGCACCGAGGGGCAGAAGGACCCGGAGACCCACAGGATCCTGGCCGTCATCTGCCGCTCCCACAAGAACCTGCC